>CAZZGN010000028.1:0-11564 GCA_964654165.1 uncultured Methanosarcinales archaeon
CTCATCTAGAAACTGCTCAGATTGTGCAATGCACCCAGCTATTATTATTTTTTTCCCTATATCTATCAATTCTTTCATTCGTTTTCTGAAAAAACTTTCAGTTGGACCCTTGACTATGCATGTATTAAACACAACAAGATTTGCCATAATAACATCGTCAACAACATTAAAACCCTCTTTTTCTAGAAGGCCTGCCATTATTTCTGAATCAGCTATATTTGCCGAGCAACCCTGAGTTATAAAAAATACTGATGTCATAAAGGTAACTATGATTAATTACAATATAAATTTTGTTGTAATGTCCACAATATATACCCTATTTTACAAAACATTTAAATAGTAAAATAACTACTTCTAATTGGGGGATTGTTATGGAAGGAGACAGTATACAGCTTGGTGGTAGCATAGAATTGAGTGGTTTTTCTGAGTTTGGGGGAGGTGACATGGTTATTATAAAAAAAATTGTAGGCAACCATGTAAAAAAAATAACTGAACTTTCAAAAGAATTTAAGTCTATAAAAATACACCTAAAAACAATCCACGAAACAACAGAACCTAAAAAATTTGAATTTCACGTCACATTGTTATCAGACAAACAGTACAACGCTGAAGCAGTAGAAAGAAATCTGTACATTGGAATAGATAAAGTGTTAAAAAAAGTCATTAGTCTCATAAGCTGATTCTCATGATAGATGGGGTTCTTGATTCGTTCAATTAACGTCAATAACCATTCGAAAGATTTATATACTATAAGAAAACTTATAAACAGAAGGAATACGCAGTATTACTACTTTTAGGAGGGTTATAAAATGAGAAAGTTTTTCAACAAAATCAAAGATTCACTAAGTGTTGACTACGATGATGAAGGAATTACTGCAGGAGAAGAAGAATATGTCGAACTTGATACTGCAGCTGCTGAGGAAGCTACTCCACAAGTCATTGTAAGGCCATTTGTCATGGATGATTTTTCAGATATCAAACAAATCCTTGATTCGCTTAGAAACGGAAATACTATTGCTCTCATAAACATCAAACCCCTTAAGGATAAAGATTTGATAGAACTCAAAAGGGCTATAAGCAAACTAAAAAAAACCTGCACGGCTATAGAAGGTGATATCGCTGGATTTGGAGATGATTATATAGTGGTTGTGCCCAGTTTTGCAAAGATCCATAGGGCCAAAGGTACGACAACCGGTATTGACGTTGAAACTAAGGAAGAAGACGATTTCTAATTCTTATTTTTTGTATATTTTTAAGTACCATAAAGCATATAAACTTACCAGGGATAGCATTTAACATGGCTGAAGAAGATAACGCAGAAACATTGGGCGGGCAACCATGTCCAATATGCAATGCAAAAACCTTAACTTTAATGCAGAAAGAAATGGATGTTCCGTTTTTTGGAAAGTCTCTCCTTTTCTCAATGAGTTGTTCAAGTTGTAGTTATCACAAAGGAGATGTAGAAGCTTTGGAACAAAAAGAACCATGTAGATATACAGTTGATGTAGAAAGTGAAGAAGACCTAAAAATAAGAATTGTAAAATCCGCAGAAGCAACAGTAAAAATACCTCGTGTAACAACAATAACTCCTGGTCCAGCATCAAATGGATACATAACAAACGTTGAAGGAATTCTTTCAAAAGTGAAACATCGGGTTGAAACTGCAAGAGATAGTGAAGAAGATCCAGCAGCGAAGAAGAAAGCAAAGAATTTATTAAAAAAACTTCAAAAAGTTATGTGGGGTCAAGAAAAAATGAAAATAACAATTGAAGATCCTTCAGGCAACAGTGCAATTATTTCTGAGAAAGCTGTTAAAGGAAAACTTTAAACAATTCTTTTTAATTTAGGAGTTGAGTTATTGCACTCTGTTTCAAGTTTTTTCTCCATCAAATTATATTCATCAGAAACCAATCCCATCTCAATTGCCATCTTAAATTTATTCAGAAATGCATAATAGAACTTATTGCTGTTCACTCCTTTGAAACCGATATTCCTCTCATGAGGTAATCTTGCGTTAGAATCTTTGACATGATTAACAAAAGCAAAATGAGATTCAATTGTTGAGAAACCATATTGGTCCTCCTCCCAAAATCTTCTCTGCGAACACGAAGGAAAATAATCCCTATTGTTTTTATCCATAGCTGAGATGAATATTACCCTCATAATTTCTTCATCACTTATTGGAAGGTTTTTTTTCAGTTTTTTTTCATACTGTTCTTTTAATAAATCCCCTATAATTTCATCCTGACCATTCCTATAGATCCATTTTGCATATTTGTCTAAAGTGTCAATTGCATCTGCTAACAAAAATCCAAAACCTGCTTCGACCCCATACATTAAGGAAATAGTAATAAAAACAGCATCGTCACTTATACCATAACCTCTTGTCAACTCAACATACCCTGGTATTGTTGAGTCAGTTGCTTTATCTCTTTCGTGATGAGAAATCAAAGATTTTCTTTCTAAGGTTTCTATTATTTTCTCAATTGAAGCATTTTCTAAACCGAGGATGGGGATGTACTCATAAGAATTCGACAATGCATTCAATTTTAATCCTTCTCTTCGCAATGCATATTTGTCAATAGCCCTGCATGTGCCTTTATGCATATTAAATTTGCCTATTCTCCCTTCAAGATAATTTCCATAAATTTCATTTATAAAATTTTCAGTTTTAATTCTCCACTCGTGGCTATCTACCTTACAACCAATATAAAATCCGAATAACACCTTTTCAAAATCTTTGATGATGTGTGAAGTAAATAAAGATGCTCCTGCAAGAGGTAAATAATCATGCCCATTGCCAGGTATTTTTTTCTTGGTAACAAGTTTCAAATCTTCTGCCTGAGTATTTTTAAAAGGAGTAGACAAAGTCATAATCCTATTAGTAATCCATCTTCTGATATCATCTATCATTTCTTGTCTTTCTTCTTTAACAAAAGAAGGATGTTCCCCTATGGCTAATACAACATCATCGAATGTAGCATTAGGATAAATAATTGGGACTCTAATCCCTTTATGGGATTTATTATCTGCATCATTTTTTTTTGGGATTACTATATCAAAAAATTGTGAATGCCCATTTAATGAATGACCATAAGTGGAATGCATAAGATGAAGTTCAGAAGTTCTCTTTGTAGTTTTTAATGAAACTGTTGAATTTAAAGCTTTATTATCTTTAATTGCAAGCATGCCAAAAGAATCATCAATTGTTTCTTTTATAATCGCTTCTTGTGCTACACTATTATTTCTCATCAATGCCCCCTGCATTATTTATAGAGGAGAACTTTATATATATTTATATACTGAAGAATAACTATTCAGGAATAATAACAAAAAGAAAGAATCACAATTCCTTCTTTAGAACATCAACTTTATCTAATTTTTCCCATGAAAACCCTTCTCTTCCAAAATGACCAAAAGCGGCTGTCTTTTTGTAAATAGGTTTCTTCAAGTCCAAGTCTTTGATGATATTCGCCGGCTTTGTAGGAAAATGTTTTTCAACAAGCTCAACAACTTTATCATGCGGTAATTTTCCAGTACCAAAAGTATCAACCAAGATGGATATAGGTTCGGCAACACCAATAGCATATGAAAGTTGAACTTCACATTTATCTGCAATTCCTGCAGCAACTAAATTCTTTGCAATATATCTTGCAGCATAAGCTCCTGATCTATCAACTTTGGATGGATCTTTTCCTGAGAAAGCACCGCCTCCATGTCTACCCATTCCGCCATATGTATCAACAATGATTTTTCTTCCGGTTAGTCCACAATCAGCAACTGGTCCACCAACTACAAATTTTCCAGTAGGGTTGACATAAAATTTAGTATCCTCGTCAATCCAATCTCCACATACGGGTTTGATAACTTTTTCTATTATATCTTTCTCAATTTTTTCATGATCTACTTCTTCTTTATGATGATTTGAAATAACGACTGCTGTAACTCTGTTTGGTTTTCCGTCGATATACTCAACACTAACTTGTGACTTTCCATCAGGCCATATATAATCAATTAATTTACTTTTTCTCACTTGAGAAAGTTTTTGCACTAGCTTATGTGCTAAGTGTATAGGGAGTGGCATATAATCTTCAGTCTCATTTGTTGCGTAACCAAACATCATTCCCTGGTCTCCTGCTCCTTGTTCATCGCTGTCTTTTCCTTCAACTTCTTCTTCATTAACTCCCTGAGCTATATCTCCACTTTGTTCTGATATAGAAAGCAATACTCCGCAATCTTCACCATTAAATCCTAAATGACCATTATCATAACCAATGTCCATTATAGTTTTTCTCACAATTTTCTGTACTTCAATATACGCATTAGTTGTCAATTCTCCTGCAACAACGACAAATCCTGTTTTAACCATCGTTTCTATTGCAACTCTCGCTTCAGGATCCTTTTCAAGAACAGCATCTAGTATAGCATCGCTTATTTGATCGCAAACTTTATCTGGATGACCTTCTGTTACACTTTCGCTTGTAAAAATGAATTTTTCTGCCATAATTAATCACCTTTTTTCACACTGCCATAACCACCATTTAAATAACTTATTGAAAAAAATATTCCAATTGGAATTTAATTTATTAGGTATTTACAAAAAACAAAAATTATATATACTTAATCTACCCTAGTATATACTATTCCATACAAGAGGTGTTTTTTAACGATAAAACATGATAGCTATGTTGTGGAATTGGAACACAAGATTTCTCACAAATACGATTCCGTATCTACTCACATCCCTTTCAGTATATCTAAAAAAAGCAAAGGAGAAGTAGATATTTTTGCAAAAAAAGGTGACAAAGTCGATATATTTGAAGTGAAATGCTCTCACCGTATAACTAAAGCAAAAAAACAACTGAAAAGAGCAAGAAAACACATTGGGGGGAAAGGAAATAGTTATTTCTATTGTGGTAGTTCTGGATTGTTAATACTTATTTAGTTGATAGAACTTGTCTTATTGTTTCAATTGCATTTGAATTATGATAGTCTCTAGTGACACCAAACCCAGTGTAGAATCCCCTAACTGTTGAGCTTCCATGCATCTTCACTGCATAATCATTTAATCCGAGAAGGGGAGCTCCGTTGTGTTTGTCTGGATTAAAATTCTTAAATCCTCTGTAATGGCTTGATATTCTAAAAGGAAAATATGTAAGGGCAGCATATAAAGCAGTAGATAACATAAGCGGTCCATCTAAGACTGATTTTGGATTGAACAAAACATTTTTTAACTTTCCCCCAGTCATCTTTAATGTTCCTTTCATAACTTTAATAAAAACATTTCCTGAGAAACCATCCGTAATCACTATATCTGCTTTATCCTCAAGTAACACTGTATCTCCTTCCACATAAGGTTTATCTGGGTCAAAATTAAGTTCGTTTGTATTGTTACAATTATATTCTACAATGATGTCTCTTAACCCTTTCGTAAATTCATTTCCCTTCCATTTTTCTTCGCCTATAGAAAGGATTTTTACCCTTGGATTTTCCCAACCAAGAACTAACTTCGCATATTCATTTACTGCTATCGCAAATGCAAGTCCTTGTTCAGGTGTTATATCTGTAACTGCACCAACATCTGCTAGAATGAACCTTCTATTGTCAGCAGGTATAAGAGCAGGTAATAATGGTCTCTTTGCCCCATAACCATCAATAAGTTTAGAATTAATGGTAGCAGATGAAATTAGATCTTCTGTATTTCCAGCAGAACATGCACAATCTATTGTTTCTCCAGCAGATAAATCTTCCATAAGCTTAACTGTAGAAGTATTTGCCCTTGCATTCGTAAATTCTATATTATCTTTAAGCCAATCATCTTTTATCGCGTGTTCAGACTTTTCCCTTTCTTTACCACCAAAAAGACAATTTACTATGGAGGTTCTGGAACTATCGAAACTGTAGACATCATTGTATCTTGAGGCTCTGTCTCCATCATCAAACTTAAGATGTCTTCTAATAAGCCTTTCATCACCATACAATACAAAAGAAATATTGGGATTATCTTTCTGAAAGAGGGAAAGTGCCTTCACTATTTTTCTGGTTGGAGGTTCACCGTCACTCCATTCGCCCCCATTCGCATCTATCCCCATGGCTATTTTCATAGATTGAAGATTATCTGAGATCTTTATAAACATTGCTATGTTCACCATCCTTTAGAAGTGAAATAATTTAAAAGGAAATGAAAACATATATAAAAGAAAAGCTAATCCGCTGTATAAAATGGCAAAATTCAAAATTATCCATGACCGCCCAAATTGTATAGGCTGTGGGGCATGTGCAGCTATCTCAGAGAAATTCTGGGAAATGGATGCAGATGGCAAATCCAATATAATCAAAGGAACTAGACTTGATAATGGGACTGAAGAACTCAAAATAGATGAAAAAGACCTAGAAGCAAATAAAGAAGCTGCAGAGAGTTGTCCTGTTAACGTTATTCATTTGAAAAATCTTGAATCAGACGAAGACCTGATTTAATTCTTACCAAAATGGTGGATATAAAAGTACACGAAGGGTTTGTAGAAAATATACTTGAAGAAGCTAATAATGTAAGAACCCTAAAAATAAACGTTCCAAAATTCCCTTATCTATCCAGCAATTTTGTAATGGTATCATTTCCAAAACTAAAAGATGTATGGCGTGCATTTTCTTTGGCATCTGCACCTACAGAAACTGAAATAAAAATTACTGCGAAACTCAATAAATCGGGAAAGCTCACCCCTTATATTGTTAACAAATTAAAAGAAGGGGATAAAATTCTCTTGAAAGGTCCATTCGGTCATTTCACTTACACTGAAAATGATGATACAGATCATGTTGTATTAATTGCCGCAGGATGTGGGATTGCACCAATGAGAAGTATAATGAGATACATATACGACAAAAATCTTCAAACAAAAGTTACATTACTTTATACTTCAAGAAATGAACATGATATTGTGTATTATAAAGAATTCACAGAGGTTTTTTCAAAAAGGAATAATTTCAAGATTTGTTTGAGCCTCACTCAACCAGACAACGAATGGACATGTATGACTGGAAGAATTGGCAAAGAAGCAATAAAGAATAATGTAAAATTCACAGAAAAAACAACTTGTTATATTTGCGGTCCAATAAGCATGGTTAACGAAACAAAAGAACTTCTTAAGTCTCTGAACGTGAAGGAAGAAAGAATAAAAACCGAAGCCTGGTAATCATTTAATTTTTAATTTAATAAGGCCAATTCTATTATTTTTTACTTCTTCAACAAAAACTGTGCAACCAGGAAGCGATAATTTTTCGTGCTTCGATGGTATACTTCCAATTTTGTCAAGAATAAAAGCAGATATGCTTTTATGTATATTACCATGAATAGAAAGCCCTAACTTTTTATTTACTTTTTTTATTTCTGTATCTCCATCAACAAGGAATGTGTGTGAATCTATCTTCTTGAATTGATGTTTTATCTCATCAGTTTCGTCATAAATTTCTCCCAAAATCTCCTCTATTAAATCCTCAATTGTCACTATTCCTGTAACAGTACCATGTTCATCAACAACAATAGAAATATGCATCTTTTTTGTGTTCATCTCATGGAAAAGTGAATTAATTTTTTTTGTTTCTGGAACAAACATCGCATCCCTTACGAGAAATCTAATTTCTTGATCAGGTGAAGCCTTTAGCAAATCCTTCACAAATAATATCCCTGTAATGCTGTCTATTTCTTTCTTATAAATTGGGACTCTTGAAAATCCTTCTTCAAGTATAGGATTAATAACTTCTGAAACCTTTTCCTTCCCCTCTAACGCGAATATATCCGGACGGGGAACCATTATACTCCCCACTGTTATATCATCAAAACGAAAAACATTATTTATCATCTCTTTCTCTGATGCCTTTATTGAACCTTCTCCTTCACTTATATCAATTATATTTTTAACCTCATCTTCTGTAACCAAGGGTTTTTTATCAATTTTTCCAAATAACTTAGATATTGTTTTTGTCATTCCGTTAAATACCCAGACAAGAGGATGAAATATTTTAGATAAAACTGATATAAAGACTGAAACCCTTAAAGCTACTTTTTCAGCATTGTGGGCACAATATGCTTTAGGTGTGATTTCTCCAAAGACAAGGACAATAAAAGTCATAATCCCTGTTGCAATCCCCACACCATAATTACCAAAAGTCTTAATGGCAATACTAGTAGCAATAGCAGAAGCACCAATATTCACTATATTGTTCCCGATTAATATTAATATTAAGAGCTTCTGTGGATCTTCCTTAAGTTTTTGAAGAATCTTTGCATTACGTACATTAGTATTTACAAGATATGCGATTCTTAAATTACTGAGCGACATAAAAGCTATCTCTATGCCCGAAAAAAATCCTGAAAGCAAAATCAATATTACAAGTAGTATGATGTCCCACATATGAGTATTTTCACCTAATACATGTATTGATTCACTTCATATTTATATTTTATGTTTTAACGAACAATATATTCCAAAAAGAATAAATATTAGTTCATTTTAGTCCATGTCATGACACCTAATATTGAAGAAATAAGGCTTATAAGGAAGAAATTAGGCATAACTCAAGCAGAATTAGCAAAAAAAGCATCTGTTTCGCAATCACTTATTGCAAAAATTGAATCTGAAAAAATAGATCCTGCTTATTCATCCGTAATTAAGATATTTTCTACACTTGATTCAATAACAAAAAAACATTCATTAGTGGCCAAAGATGTTATGCAGAAAAAAATAATTACCGCAGATGAAGATGACACAATTAAAGAAACAATAAAAAAAATGAAAAAATATCAAATTTCACAAATACCTGTGACATTTCAGGAAAAAACGGTGGGAGTAGTATCTGAATCATCAATATTGGACGCATTTCTTGAAAAGAAAGAGTCGATGAAAGTTGGAGATATAATGGATCAAGTGCCACCAACAATAACAAAAGATACCGATATAGAAGTTGTTTCTAATCTTCTCAAATTTTTCCAGATAGTTCTTGTTGCAGACAAAGGAAGACCTGTAGGAATTATCACAAAAGCCGACTTGCTCGAAAATTTATATTCTTAAAAGTTTCCCAAAATAATATATTTTATCTTCAATAACATATGCCTCAAAATCATCCATTTTTTTTGAAAGATAAGGGCTCATAATTTTTTCATTTAGAACATCTGTACCGGTTGTTATCTGATTCATCGACGGTAAAACGATGAGGTTTTTTCCTTCATACTTTCCTTTTAAAAAACATTTATATTTTTCAACTCTTGTATGTTTTCTTAAAGAAAGAGCAGGATGCTCATGACCTATGACTATAGTCTTCGCTTTTTTTGGTATTTCAATTAATTTATCACCATGAACCAAAAACACATCACCTAAAAGTAAACTATCCATAATTTTAATATTTCTTTTCTCAGCGATTGGACCGAGCATCAAATCGTGATTTCCTTTAATAAAAATAAGTTCATCACATTTTTTGGCAAGGATATCCATAAAACGTATGGCTTCTCTCCACTCTTGATTATTTATTCTTCCAAATTCATGTTTGAAATCTCCATTTATTATTATTTTTGAGAAATTTTTACCCACTAAAATTTTTTTAAACTGTTTCTTTATATCCTGGAATTGAAATTTTGGTAACAAAATTCCTTTACTCACCATATCTTCTTCATAACCTAACTGAAGATCCGAAACCACAATAGTATTGTGTTCCTTTAAGTACAATCCTAAGCCCCTAATTTCAATATTGGGTAGTATATTCATAGACTATCCACCTTTTCCAATATAATCTCCTTTAATTCCTCTGGCCATTCTTTTTCAATCTCTTTTCTATGTTTTTTTATTCCCTCAATAACATCTAGTCTTATATTCTCATCGCCATCAATCATTCTTATAATTTCCCTCTTGGCAAACCCAGGAACCCTCCTAAGGTTCCATACCATAATCTTTAATTCTTTTGATTTCATCTCTTTTTCAGAGATTTCTTCATCTTCATTTTTTCTCCATTCTTTATAATAATTAAACTCAGTAAAATCTTCTTTCGTTATTCCTTTCTTGACACTTATTTTTGCCATAACCATCTTGTGCATATTTTTTAAAAATTCAACCTTATCCTCAATCCTCATTAAATCCAAATGTGCTTGCATAACAAGATTAAACGCAAATGGGGACGGAAGAACATTGTGAACTTCTTCTATTTTTATCTCATCATTTTCAATCCATTTCAAAATTTTTTTTGTGTTTTCTATATCCATTAAATCCTCTAATACTTCTCGACGAGCTTCTTTAAGTATACAAAAATCATTATCAATTCTTTTAACAGCACTCATAAGAATTTGGGAACTAACCTGTTGTCTACCTACTCTTTTCCTACGGCCCATATAATTTCTTAATATCATCAAGGATCTAGTTGCACAATGTCTAAATCTTCTCTTCAATACTTCAGTTTTCTCCAACGCTGCTCTCAGAACTAAATCTAATTTATCCGCTTTCAGCATTTTTAATGCCTGTAACGGCATAATTTTTCTGGAGCTTCTCAAGAAAAAACCATTATCATCTATACCAATCTCTATATCTTTTTTCTCCATTCTGGAAACAGCAAGAGCAATAGCTCTGCTTAAACAATCATTAACTCTCCTCCCAAAAAGTGTATGAAAAACAATGATATTGCCATTGTCATCCTCAAAGTGTTCAATAACGATTTTTTTATCATGTGGGATAGTTGAAAAAGAATATTGCTCTTTCATATACTTATACAAAGCCTCAGCAGAATTTGAATCCACATGAAGATAATCTAAAATAAATTCTATTATTTCTTTCTTTTTTTTCTTGTGTATAAATTTTTCTTCCATAAGCCTTCTAAATCTCTGAATATCCATGCTCAAATCAAAACTAAGTGGAAGCATTTCAGAAAACCACCTTGGAATTGTTGGCGGCCTATCGACGCTCGCCCTGACTTGTGCAGTCATGCCTCTTGAAAAAAGAAATTCCTTTAGTATTATAAAAAACTTTCTAGGAACATTCACAAAATTGTTGTAAAACCTCTCTTTGAGAGATACTGCCTCTGTTACATCTATCATTCTACTTCCATACTGTATCATCAACCCAAAATTCCATAAAATAAATAATGCGCAAACTACTATTATATATTTCAAATCTATCTTTTTGTTTATTTTTTCAATTAAAGCAGCTAAACCAAACATCAATAAAGGTAATGTGTTTATGAACATTCTATGCCCAAAGGATTGGGCAGCAGACCAGCTAGACCATCCAGAAATTATGATTAAATTAAGTATAAATACAATAATAAATGCCAAAGACAAAACTTTCTTTTGTTTATAAAAAAAGAACAAACCTATAAATGCCAATAATAATATTGGCGTCCAATTAAACAACCCATGTTGTGATGAAAATAAAACCTTTAAAAAATTAAGAGGGACTCTTGACAAGCCAAAGGCTCCACTATAACTAACAATAAATGAACCTTGTTTTATCTTAAGCAAAATCAATTGAGGCAAGATTGTTATTAAAAAAATAGCAAAACATAAAAAATGTTTTTTTATTTCTATA
>CAZZGN010000029.1:0-2270 GCA_964654165.1 uncultured Methanosarcinales archaeon
TCAATCCTTCTCAACTTGTCGTTTATCTTTTTCATCTCTTCAAAAAGTTCCATATGTGTTGGCTCATCCCTAAGATGAGGCGGTATGTGTTCGTGTCTCATTTTATTTTCCTCCTTTCGATTTTCATAGAAAAGTGGAAAGACTAAAAACTATTTAAATATTTCGGTTTTTCTAGTAATCTCGAAACATAACATTTATATAGAAAACTCGAAATACCATTATTATGCCAATCGCACCGCATATTTTGGATGGAATAATGCATAAAGCACTTTCTTCAGATGTAAGAAGGGAAATTATCATGATTCTAGTCAAGAAAGAAATGTACTTAAGTGAGATAGCGAATGAAATAAAAAAGAAACCTCAAACAGTTGATTTTCATTTAAATATTCTTAATGAAATTGGTTTAATAGAAAGTACTTGGAAAGGTGGGAAAAAATACTATTCATTAAAAGATAAAAAGATTGCAGAAGCCCTTCTCGAAAAAAAACCCATCCCTGATAAATTAAAACACAAACCACCTCATGAAATCGTCATGGATGCTATGGAAGATCTAAAAAGAAGACTAGATAAGATTGAGAAAAAAATTGACAAACTTACAAGATAGTCATATCCAAACGCAACCTTTATAAATAGCTCCTTTCTCCTTTTAAGTCTAAGGAGGGAGATTATGAACGTCAAACTTGTAAGTATAGGAACGCTCCAAAAAGGAAGATATGTTGTTGTTGATGGAGCTGCATGCACAGTCACAGATATGAACGTCTCAAGACCAGGAAAACATGGTCACGCTAAAGTTAATTTGATGGCAGTAGGAATGTTAGACGGCAAAAAAAGGAATATAGTAATGCCAGGTCATGACAATATTGAAGTTCCTGTTATAGAAAAAAAGAATGCACAGGTATTATCTATAACTGGTAATATAGCTAACATAATGGATGCTGAGACATATGAAACATTCGATCTGGAGATACCAGAAGAAATGAAAAAAGACGTCACAGAGGGCTGTACAATAGTCTATTGGATTGTTCTTACAGACAGAGTGATGAAACAGGTAAAGAGTGAGTAAAATGGTAAAATTCGCAGAAGCAATGGCAAGGAAATTCAAAAACATTTATGTAGATAGAAGAACAAAAAAGAAAATCAGGGCCAACCCTCTCAAAATTCAAGCTGGAAAAGTAAGAGGAAGAGGCAAAAAGGGCACAAAAACCCTTAGACCTAAGAGGACTAAGTAAGCTCAAAATGAATCTTTATGATCTTTTTTTTAGACCTGGTGAATTTTTTAAAAATAATAAAAAGTTCAAAAATGGTATTTACTTCTTTATCTTCTTTCTGATTTTACAAGTTGTAGCATTCAGTTCATCAAATATAATCGTATTTAACATGCCTTTTCCATTAATTATTCTGACGTCAATAGTATTATACGTAGCTGTAATCCTAGCATTTTCATTGATACTGACATTTTTTCTCAGAATCTATCAGGAAATATCGTTAAAAGATACTCTAAAAGTTTTAATTTACAGTTTAACACCTTTTTATTTAACAATAATTATAATCTCATTAATTAACGGTTCATTAAATTTTATAATAAGGGAGAAACCATTTATCATTCTTATAATAGCGATTTACTCAGCATACTTGCTCCATAAAGGAATAAAAATAACAAAAAATATGAAAAGCAGTTTTATTACCGCCGCAATAATTCTCGCATTTGTTTTTGTCTATATATTGACTTTAAAGAAAATAGATGTCATTTTATTTTACTTCATAGTTATGTTGTGGATATATTGGAAAAGAAATAAATTTACAAAGCAAGGAGCAATTTTGTTATACAAAACCAAATTGGGTCTAAAATCAATGGATAGTATAGCAAAAAAATGTCCCAGACTTTTAAAAATATTAGGGGATATAGGGATTGGTGTTGGATTTTTGCTTATGATTGCAATAACCTATATTTTAATTGAAAATGCTATAAAGTTATTATTCATTCCTTCAACTATGCCAGGAATTTCACCAGTCCTTCCAGGCATACCAATTCCTGGTGCACCAATCTTCCTTCCATTATGGTATGGGATAATTTCTATATTTATAACGATACTAGTTCATGAATTTTCTCACGGTGTTATTGCTCGCGTCTATAACATAAAAGTCAAATCATCCGGTCTCTTATTTATGGGGCCTATAATCGGCGCTTTTGTAGAACCCGATGAAAAGAAACTTGCAACGAAAAAAAGGGAGCAACTTGCTGTATTAGGTGCAGGTCCTTTTAGTAATGT
>CAZZGN010000029.1:2370-11395 GCA_964654165.1 uncultured Methanosarcinales archaeon
CAACGAAAAAAAGGGAGCAACTTGCTGTATTAGGTGCAGGTCCTTTTAGTAATGTGTTGTTAGCAGGTCTTGTGTTTTTGATATTAGCAGCTGTACTTTCACCATTCATAGGTTCAATGGCTGAAGCAAATGGCTCAAAAATAAATGTTCTTGAAAACACATCTGCTATGAAAGCTGGATTAGAAGCAGGTATGATTATAAATGAAATTGACAACGTTACAATATTAAACAGCACTTCGTTGTACAACTTCCTTGAATCGTCAAAGCCTAATCAGAAAATAATCGTTGGTACAAATTCTGGTAATTACACAGCAATACTTGGAGAGCACCCTGAAAAAGATGGGAGCGGTTATTTAGGAATTACAGCAATAACTAATTTTGTGTTCAAAGAAGAAATAAAAGAAAAATATGGGGAAACTCTACTTAACCTCATCATTATACTTCAGAAATTCCTAACATGGTTGTTCATAATATCTTTAGGTATTGGTGTTGCGAATTTAATCCCTCTCGGCCCAGTCGATGGTGGGAGGATGTTATTAGTTGTATTGCTTCATTATTTCCCTGAAGAAAAAGCTAAGAAGATTTGGATGAAAATATCGGTAGGTGCAATAATTCTCTTATTATTCGTGTTGTTTTTTCCATTGCTTACATGGATTTCAGGCCAATTTATGGTATGATTTTTATACTGCTTTTAATTTCCTTTTAGAATGATAGACATAGCAGTTATGGAAATAGAAAATGAAGGTAATCTTGGAGCAATATCCAGAGTTATGGCTAATTTCGGTTTTGAGAATTTAATTTTGATAAATCCAAAATGCTCTAAAGATTCTATTGAAACTATAAAGAGAGCAAAACATTCAAAAAATATTCTTAAAAAAGTAAAAATTGTGAAAAAACTTGAAGGTTATGATTATGTTATTGCGACAACTGCAAAATTAGGAACAGATTATAATATTTCTCGATTCCCTTTAACACCAAAACAATTAAAAGAAAAATTAAATGAAATAAATACAAAAAAAATAAAAATAGATTTATTGATTGGAAGAGAAGGGAATGGCTTAACTAATGAAGAAATAAAAAGTTCAGATTTTCTTGTTACAATTCCCGCCGATAGAAAATACCCGACATTAAACATAAGTCATGCATTATCAATTATTTTATATGAACTTAGCGAACTAAATCATACCTCCCACATTATTCCTGCTTCTAAAAAAGATAAAGAAGTTTTATTGGAAACCATAAACAAAGCATTAGATAAAATGGAATTTACAACGAAAGAAAAAAAAGAAACTCAAAAATTAGTCTGGAAAAGAATTGCTGGAAAATCTTTCTTAACAAAAAGAGAAGTGTTTTCTTTAATTGGTTTTATGAAGAAGATATAAACTATTTTTTCTTATCTAAATAATCTTTAACTCTTTCATCTACAGATGGTTTTGCATTAGGACCGAGGCAATAATATATTTTTTCAGCTTCACCACCCCATGAGTAATTTCCTGTAACCTTTTTTATTTTTTTTACTTCGAATTCTTTTAAAGACAATCCTTTCTTCAAATGATAATAAATACTCCTCAACGTTATTTTCGGGTAAACATCTCTATAAACTTTGTATATATCGTAACCAGAAGCCTCTCCTAAGAAATGTAATATCTCAATCATACTCTGCCTTATAACCGAACCAATAGGTCTTCCTCTCCCCATAGTATTCTTTTTGCGTTTCTCATTTATATTATTTTCTATAGTGAAAGGAAACATCCAGAAAATTTTCGAAAGATAAGAAATTTACACGTACAGAAGCCCAAATTACGGTAATATCTTCAAAAAAAGCGGAAATTACACTTGTTTTTCGAGAAAAAGGACGAAATTTTCTGGAAAGCTCCATAAAAATAACTCCCCCCCATCAAATAAGGTGATATTTATGGATGAGGCTAAAACAAAGGTTCGAGGAAACGGTCAGGGAACGAAGGAAGATGTTGATGAAAAAGAGAGTAAAGTAACTGAAAAGCTCGACAACATGGTCAAACAATTGGAAGAGGATGAAGGAGACGAGCTAAAGACTGCAAAAGATCTTTTTGAGGATTACACTGGAAGTGAAAATCTTAATCAGAAAGAAGAACGTGTAGAAGATGCTGTCAAAGATGTATACAAAAAAATTGTTGACGGTTACAAGCATACAGATTTTGTCGGCTTAGATATAGAACCTGCTTATAACAACAAGAGAATCACAAATAGAAAAGTTGTCAAAACTTCAAATCTTGAAAAAAGGATTGTAAAAATTCTTGACACGGTACACCAACCTTACAAAGAACAATATGTAGATAATTTGAGAACTAAATATATACACACTACTTTTGATCTCGCAAACAAAGTAATAAGCAACGAAATAAAAGTAGTAGAAGAAGTCATAACAACTAATAACAGACTTGAAAATAGAGCAAAAGATCTTCTCAGTAAAGTCATTGAAAGGGATATAAATCATCATGGCGAATTCGCTAAGCTTGGAGCAGTTCAAGATAAGGCAAATGAAGAGCTTGAAGCTTTAGAAAAAGAGATCAATGATAAAAAAACAGAATTGGATACGGCATATAGTAACAAGAAGTACGAGCGTATAAGAGGTGCATTAGAAAAGGACCTTCTAACGCTGATGAATAATAAGCAAGACCAATATGACATGATAGATTTTACTGTTTCAGAACTTGAGAGATTAAGTAAGAGCATGAAGAGAAACAATGTAAGTCAAGAAAAAATCAAGACAATATACCAGAATAATAGAAACATAAACAGAGCTCTTAACAATATCTACAACTCACTAAAAAATGCAAAAGAAGAGAAATATATTGTCGATGATATGAAAAATATCGATAACAGGGGCACGAGCTCAAAGCAAGTATTGAAGAACAGTATAAACACATGTGAAAATATAGAAACGTACACAGAAAAATCATATGATGGTTTAGGTGTAACCGATAAAGAAATAGACAATATGATGAAAGGGTTCTATCAAAGAGACAGCGAAATAAAAACCGACGGGATAAAAGACACCGTAGATCTCGAAAGGATAAACAACAAAGGCTACAAAATAAGAGAACAGATGAAGAAGAACCAATACAACACAAAGAGGTGATTGGATGGATCCAATTTATCTTGGTCCTTCTTATTCAGCCAAGGCAGAGAAGATTGTTGACCTTATGTTTAAGACAAATAAGGTTTACGAAATTCTTGATAAAAGTTCTTCAAAGAAGAGTGAAATAGGATTTTGTAAAGATATGCTTTCAAATCTTCTCAAAAATTATCTTGACATCAAAGATAAAATCCCATCTTTGAAAAGCGACTCAAAATATGAGAGGGATCTCTGCAACAATCTCTTTGCTATGAACAGGTCTGCAAGTATGACTCTTGATGATATAGCTGGAAAAGAAAAAACTGAAGGAAGATTTAGGAAGGATATGTATGAAGGTCTTGAAAGTGTGCATATGCCCGATGAAGAAAAAAACAACAGATTGGTCTTAAGCAACACTATAGATACGTACACAAAGAGATATTTTTCTGAAGATGATAAAACTCCAGTTGATACCCTGATAATCTATCTCAAGGACCTCAAAGAAACTACATCCAAGAAAATCAGAGAAACACAAGATGGGTACATGAAAAATCTTGATAGTATAACTGTTGTTAAAGAGGGAAAGAAATATTCTAAAAATCAAAAGAAGATTGAAGAATCATATAGCTACAGCAACAAGGATGTTGATGATATATTATTTCTAGAAAAACCCGATGTCACTTTAGATGATATTGCAGGACTTACAGAACAGAAAGAAGAGATTGAAACGATGGCTAATAGAATAAAGCATCCAAAAATTTACTGGCGTAATGCTTCCGACCGTGACAGAGGCATCATATTTTATGGTCCCCCTGGAACTGGTAAAACTCTTCTTGGAAGAGCTATGGCAAATACATTACAAATGAATTTTGTTAAAATTGATATCTCTGATATAGTTTCAAAATATTTTGGAGAATCAGAACAAATTATAAGAGAAATATTTAGAAAAGTTAAAGCGACAGATGGAAAAACAATTATGTTCTTTGATGAGTTAGACGCATTAGCAGTCTCCAGAGAAAATTCTTATGAATCTGGTGCAAGCAGAAGGATTGTTAATTCTTTACTCAGTGAGTTGGATGGTTTTGAAAAAAATGACAAAGTCATTCCAATTGGAACAACAAATGCAATTAAACTAATTGACAAGGGAATAATGAGATCTGGAAGATTTACAAAACATATATACGTTCCACTTCCTGATTATAAAACAAGAGAAGCGATACTCCAATTATATATTCACAGAAGCAACAATATTTCACTAGAACGAGGAGGCAAGGGGGTTTTTAAAAGTTATTCTAAGGATAATTACGCAAATATTGTAAAAATAACAGAAGGTTGGAATGGGGCTGATATAAGCGAATTAATAGAAGAGATTAAGAGTAGAAAATCAAACAAAGAAGTAAAAACAAAGAAGAATGAAATGATTGATTTAAACTGGTTCATAAATGAAGTTGAAATTTTCCGTTCAAAAAAACATAATCTCAGCCCATCAATTTCTTCTTAAGCACCTTAAGATGATCCAATCCCTCAATACCATTATTCAATCTCAAGGCTATGTGGTGCATTTCTTTAATACATTCCTGTACTTGAACCTGCTTTTCAGGATGAAGATTTTCAATCCCTTGAGAATATTGCATTATTCCTTTTTTCAACTCTTCGACTGTTTGCTTTAATAGAATTATCAATTCATCAGTTTCATCCATGGGAAAAAATAAAACGATATAGGTTAAATAGTTTGCGTTTAGTGATACAAATCTCTCCCTATTGCATGACAACAATCAATTATATCCTTCATCTTTTCAATAATATTAGGTGCCCATTTTACTTTCCAGACATCGTCGTAAAACTGTCTTATTTCAGCTATGAGCTCATGTTTTACATTCGCATGTTGAAATGCCTTTTCAACATCGTTTTTGTACAAAGCTTTCATTATACTTTCATAATGCACATAAATTTCATTAAGGATTGCTTTTATCTTTTCCTTTTGCGACATACTCATTTCAACCCTCGCGAGAAGCTTTGCAATCCTTTTAGTATTGTCTGCTATCCTTTCTATATTTCTAACAGCAGTACTATATGTAATTAGTTTTTTAAAATTAAATCCTTTTTCATTCGCAAAAGCTGAATTCTCAAAATAATATTGTATTGACCTATACATAAGATATGTCAGTCTATTCACATCTGTATCCCTTTCATATATGCTCTCAACAAGATCCTCATCAAAAGTTTTTATTGTATCTAAAAACATAGCTCTTGTTATTATGTCCATTCTCTTAAGAAGATCGATAAGAGAAAGTTCATCCATTTTAAGAAAATCCTTTGCAACAATCCTTTCAGAAGTTTCCTCCATAATTTCAAGTGCCATAATATTCTGGATTGCCTCTTTTATCTGTTTTGACTTTGAAGCAAAATCCTTACCAAAAATATGGATAACATTATAATTTTGTATATACGCTGAAATAATTCTTCTTTCTACATCCCTTATACTGATTTTTGTCACATCAAGTTCTGTGCTATGTAATTCCTTCCTTCGTTGAGATTCTTTTGGGAGAAGAATAAGGCTGTTGTCCACTTCATTCAGATAAACAACATCTCCTTTCAAAAGTCTGTTTTTCTGTAGCCAATCTTTTGGAAGCGAAACAACGTATGATGATTTTCCAAATTTTATAATTTTTCTAAAATCCAATTCTTACCCCCCTAAAATATACCTAGTATATGCTAGGGTGTTAAAACATATATAAATATATTGTGGATTTGGCCACTGGATAATGAAAACGGCTGAGAAGGTCGAATTCTATACTTTCAGAGCGTGAGAAGCATGCAAAAAAAGGTAACCTTTATATACTAGTAATCTTTCCAAATCATTAGTTAAAAATACATTTTTTAGACGATAAAATAGGGTGGATGCTCTAGATACTAATTCTGGGCTTAGACCAAAAAAGTGAAAAACATGGGAGAATACAAAGCAGAGCAGATTCAGGTCCTTGGTGGCCTTGACGCAGTGAGAAAGAGACCTGCAATGTATGTAGGTTCAACAAGTACAAGAGGTCTACACCACCTAGTATGGGAAGTTATAGACAACAGTATAGATGAAGCTCTTGCAGGATTCTGTACGGAAATAAAGATTATTGTACATAAAGATGACTCAGTAACCGTTATAGACAATGGAAGGGGAATTCCTACTGATATTCATCAAAAATTTAAGAAATCCGCATTAGAGATAGTAATGACAAAACTTCACGCAGGTGGAAAATTTGATAAGGGTTCGTATAAAGTTAGTGGGGGCCTACATGGAGTTGGGTTGTCATGTGTCAACGCATTATCAAAAAAATTGAAAGTCACTGTATCTAGAGAAGGTAATGAATTCGTGCAAGAATATGAAAGAGGAGTCCCATTATATGATGTAAAAGTTACTGGAAAAACTGATAAAACTGGCACAACAGTTTATTTTGTACCTGACGATGAAATTTTTACGGAAACAGAATATCACTCAGATACATTAAGCGCAAGATTTAGAGAACTTGCATTTCTCAATAAAGGTGTCAGAATCATATTTTCCAACGAGAAAAAGGACACAGAAAAAGAATTTTATTATGAAGGAGGTATTATTTCCTTTGTTGAATATCTTAACAAAAACAAAAATCCAATTCATGAACCATTTCATTTTGAAAAAGAGAAAAATGGTACGGTTGTGGAAGTTTCTTTGCAATACAATGATGGTTACACAGAAAATATATTTTCTTTTGTCAATAATATAAACACAATTGAAGGTGGAACGCATCTTTCAGGATTCAAAACAGCACTTACAAGAAGCATCAACAATTACGCAGAAAAAAATAATTTGAAAGACGTAAAATTATCCAGTGATGATGTTAGAGAAGGCTTGGCAGCAGTTATATCTGTAAAAGTTCAAGAGCCTCAGTTTGAAGGCCAAACAAAAACAAAACTGGGAAACTCCGATATAAAAGGGATTGTAGACAGTCTTGTAACCACGAGTTTGAGTATTTTTCTTGGGGAAAATCCTTCAATTGCTAAAGGGATAATTGGAAAGGCGCAAAATGCTGCAAAAGCAAGGGAAGCCGCAAGAAAAGCAAGAGAACTAACAAGAAGGAAAGGTGCCCTTGAATTCTCAAGCCTCCCTGGAAAATTAGCCGATTGTGCATCTAAAGACGCAACGAAATCTGAAATATACCTTGTGGAAGGAGATTCTGCAGGTGGAAGCGCAAAACAAGGCAGAAACCGAGAATTTCAGGCTATACTCCCTCTAAGAGGAAAAATAATAAACGTTGAAAAAGCTAGACTTAGTAAGATAATCGCTAACAACGAAGTAACGACAATCATCACGGCCCTTGGAACAGGGATTGGAGATGAATTTAATCTGGAAAGACTTAGATATTATAAAGTCATAATAATGACCGATAGCGACGTCGATGGTGCACATATTTCGACGCTTCTATTAACTTTTTTCTTCAGATATATGAAGGAACTCATTGAAAAAGGTCATGTCTATCTTGCACAACCCCCTCTTTATTTAATAAAAAAGGGCAAAGAAAAGACATATGTTCAAAACGACGAAGAAAAAGATGCACTTATAAAAAACCTAGAAGAAAAATCATTCTCCATACAAAGATACAAAGGACTGGGTGAGATGAACCCTCAGCAGCTTTGGGAAACAACAATGGATCCTGAACATAGAACACTAAAAAAGATAACAATTGAAGACGCTGTTGAGGCAGATAGGATTTTTACCATCCTCATGAGCGATGAAGTCGAACCCAGAAAAAACTTCATTCAGGAAAATGCAAAAAATGTTGTCAATTTAGATGTCTAAAACTAGCTTTTGCAATTAAATTATGTTTTTTTATATTTTTGATGATTAAATAATTCTTACAAATATTTATAAAATTGTTAAATTCCTTTTCATAACTTTTATCAAAATCCTTATATAATGTTTTAGCCAAAAGTTCGTCCTCAGAAATGTAACTTGTATATTCTTTAAAGAATGTATTGGAAATTGACATGCCTATGATAAAATCTTCAATCAATTCGGTATAAGCAAAATCATATGTTTTTCTTGTGATCAAATCACTACTTTTTTTTGACCTAATTATGTTCATACAATAGATATTAAATACAGAAAATACCTCTACCAGAAAATTATTATTTTGTATATCTTCTCCAAATTGTTTACACATCTCATCATATGAAAATCTTTTTCTAGATGTGATTCTTTTTCCATTCAATCTATACGTGTATCTAAATTTTGATGTTACTTCTGATAATATCTTCAAAATATCTTCAATTATCTTTCGCTTATTGACAGATAATTTTTTTTGTGCATATCTTGTACATGAAGAATTGTTTGTTTGAATGATGTATTTGCTATCAATCAGCTTTGAGATGATTTTTGACATGTTACTTTGTTTAATTTTCTTATCAAAAGAACTTTCCATAAAGAGTATAGCTTCCTTATATGACGATGCACCTGTAACAAATGAAATGAGATATAATGTATTTACAGAGCTGTTTAATAATTCCATAAGAGAAGTAATTGACCATCTTTTATATATTTTTCTATAAAAGTATAAAACTTCATTTATAAATGAAACAAGTAAGTTTATAAATCAACATCAACCCCCATGTAAAATAATATAAGAGGTATTAACATGACAAAAGTAAAAGCACAATCCCAAGTAAAGAAGAAAAAGAAAATCTGGGTGCAGATAAACGCACCAAAGATGTTTGGCAATAAAAAAATCGGTGAAACATACGTTTTTGCGTCAGAAAATGCATTAGGCAAAACAGTAGAACAAAATCTAATGACCTTAACAGGAGAGATGAAAAAACAAAATATTACAATTAAATTCATTATAGACAAAGTGACTGGCAGTGTAGCATCAACTAAGATTGTATCATACAAAATGGCTCCTT
>CAZZGN010000030.1:0-11353 GCA_964654165.1 uncultured Methanosarcinales archaeon
TCTATGTTATTGAAAAGAATGGCAAAGATTGCACCAAAAGCTAGATTTGTTTCTGGTAAAGGTGCAAGTGGTGCAGGTTTAACTGCTGCCGTTGTAAAGGATGAATTCCTAAAAGGGTGGAGTTTAGAAGCTGGTGCTTTAGTACTGGCAAATCAAGGGATGTGTTGCATTGACGAATTGGATAAAATGAATCCTGAAGATGTAAGTGCAATGCATGAAGCACTTGAAGGTCAAACTATCACTATATCTAAAGCAAATATTCAAGCAACATTAAGAGCAGAAACAACTGTATTGGCAGCAGCAAATCCAAAGTTTGGAAGATTCGATCCATATGAAACAATAGCTAAACAAATTAACTTACCTCCAGCATTAATTAACAGATTTGATTTAATATTCCCTATAAGGGATCTCCCAGATAAAGATAAAGACGAAAAAATGGCTTCATTTATTCTTAATCTTCACAAAAATCCGACAGATCAAAAAGCAGAACTTACCACAGAACTTGTAAGAAAATATATTGGATACGCAAAGAGAAACATAGAACCAGAATTAACAGATGGCGCAATAGAAGAAATAAAAAGGTATTATCTTAAAATGCGTCTCAAAGGTCAGATAGAAGGAGAAATAAAAAGCATTCCGATTTCGGCAAGACAATTGGAAGCACTAGTTAGGTTATCGGAAGCATGCGCCAAACTTAGATTGGCAAAAAAAGTCGCAAGAAAAGACGCAAAAGCTGCTGTTGAGTTACTTCATTATTCAATGTTACAAATCGGAGTTGATCCTGAAACTGGAGAAATAGATATGGACAGGATAGCAATTGGAATGGCCTCTTCTGAAAGAAATAAGATAGTGAACGTAAGAGAAATAATAAATGAATTAGAAGATAAGTTTGGTCGTACAATCCCTATGGAAGAAATAACACAAGCCGCCTCGGAAAAAGGTATGAGTGAAGAAAAAGTTGAAGAAGCAATCGAAAAACTGAAGAAATCTGGAGATATCTTCGAACCAAGAAGAGGATTCATATCTAAGATTTAAAATGGCAGAACAAATTTCAAGACAAACCGCATATCTTGTTGGTATCGACGAGATACACCCTTCACAGTATACAAAATCAGAAGGTGAATGGGACCCTAATTTTTTAACAATACGTGGACTTAAAGTTTCGAGAGTCAATATTATTGGTGTAGTGATTTCAGTTTCAGAAGATAAGAATACATTCTCTGTTGACGATGGAACCGGAAACATTTCAGTCAGAATATTTGATTCAAATTCGTTGCAAGTTTCTTTAGAAATTGGGGATATAATCCTGATTATTGGAAGACCTAGAGAATTTAATGAAGAAAAATATATTGTTCCAGAAATTGTCAAACATATTCAAGATGAGATATGGCTGGAAATCAGGAAAAAACAGCTTGAAAAATTAAGAAAAGAAATCCCACCACAACAAGAAAGAATTGTTGAACCAATTAAAGAAGCTCCTAAAACAGAAGCTGTCGTGGAGAAAGAAGAAACGGTTGTTGAAGAAGAAACAACAACTGAAGCTGATAAAGTTTTTTCCTTAATTAAAAAATTAGATTCAGGTGAAGGAGTTGAGATTGAAGAAATAATTAAACAACACCCAGAAGCTGAAAAAATAGTTAATTCTTTATTACAAGAAGGAGAAATATTTGAAGTTAAGCCTGGAAAGGTAAAAGTGTTGGAGTAATTTTTTAGTAGTGAAAAGATTTATAAATAACACTAGTCCCCCTCGGAAGATGGGTAAAGAAACTCTTACAGACCTCATTGAAAAACAATTAACAGAAAGACATATCCCACCATTTCTTCATGGCATTGCAAAAAGAATGCTCCATATAAAAAAATATGAAGAAGTAATTGCTTATTGTGAAAAAGGAGACTTTGTGAAAAGCGGAGAAGAGTTTCTTGGGTATAATTTGCGTGTTTGGGGTGAAAGACATTTAGAGCAACTAAAAAAAGACGGGAAACAAATATTTGTCATTTCCAATCACAGATTTGGCGGCCCTGATGGGGTGTCTTTGATAAATATTATAGAAAAATATTTTGACGCCCCTAGATTCATAGTTAATAAAAGTCTCGCATTTATTGAAGGATTGAAAAAATATTTTATTCAAGTTGATAATTTGGAAGGGGCAACGAGGGATGAACTTCTTAACCTTGGACAAGAATACGAAAAAGACAACCCAATTCTTCAGTTCCCTGCAGGACTTGTATCGAAATATAAAAGTTTGTTTAATCATACTATCACTGATGCTCCTTGGAAAAAACAATTTGTTTCAAAAGCGAAGGAATACAAAAAAACAGTTGTGCCTGTTTATTTTGGTGGGAGAAACTCAAAATCATTCTATTGGATTTGTGCCATAAGAAAAGCAATATTACCAAAATTAAAAGTTATCGACCTTCTCCTCCTTTCAGGAGAAATGTTCAAAAAACAAGGACATGAAATCACAATGGTTATTGGACCACCAATCCCGCACGATATATTTTCCAAATATGATTTAAGGCCCCAAGGATATGCTGATAAATTAAAAGAATATGTAGAAACTGTTCTTCCCTCAACTGCCCGTCCTACATTCGACGAGTATCTTAAATCAAAAGGGGTGTTACAAAAACCTCTATCAACGCAGCGATAAGCAACAACCCAACTGCTATTAATATTAAAATTGTGGAATCCTTTAATATTGTATGCGATTTTTTTGAAAAAATATGATGTTTAATCACAGCTACAGAAATTATTCCTCCAGCAAAGCCTGCAACAATAAATGCCAACATTTCCGGCAGTCCATGTACTAAAAACCTTAAGAACCCTTGTAATATCGCAACAAAATAAAACCCCCCCATAGCAAGTTTTATTTTTATGAAATTTGCCATTGCTATTCCAACGACAGATGCATTCCATGTTAAAATAAACAAGGCCCCAACCCCATAAAGAAACGAAAACAAGACACATAAGATAAGTATCTCCATGTTATGGGAAAAAATACTAAAAAACGCTTCTCCTTTAGAAACTGCTTTCCCTGAAAGACTTGGATTAATTTGTGAAATCGCATCTGTCTGTGCACCAAAAAAACTGCTAACGGCATCTGAAGGCATTATAATTCCAAATAACGCTGAAGCAAAAAGCACCCCAAGGAAAAAAAACAAAGATATCTTAAAAAGTTTTGAATGGGATTTAAGGATTGATCTTTCATCGGTGTGTGCCACATCATATGATTCTTCTTTCTTAATAGTTGAATAAAAGAATCGCAATGCAGCAATCACAGTAAAAAAAACGGCAAACAGGCCAGAGTATGGTGCAAATTTCCATCTGCCAAGAATTATTCCTAAAGATAAATAAGCAAATCCAATAAGCAACGCTGCTATCCCTGGATGTTTCTTTATGTCGAATGGAAGATTTTCCAAGACCATAAGTATCTTTTATTATTTATAGTTTAAATAATTTGGCATAACCAAACATTTTATAAATAACAGCTCAATCCCTAGGACTATGAATTACGAGGAAATGCTCAAAAAAGGACGAGATAAGTTGCCTGAATCAGTTCACACTGCAGAAAGATTTGAAATACCGAAAGTTCGCGGTCATCTACAAGGTACAAGAACTATAATTAGTAATTTTTCTGAAATAGCAAGCACATTAGGCAGGGCACCACAACATCTTCTAAAATTCATTTTAAAAGAACTTGCTACGCCCGGCGAAGTTAAAAGATCCGGAACAGCAATTATTGGAAGTAAAACTCCAGCTTCAAGGTTAAACGATAAAATTTCATTATATGCAAAACAATTTGTGTTATGTCCTGAATGTGGGAAACCTGATACAAAAATCTCAAAAGAAAAAAATATTTCATTTATGAAGTGTATGGCATGTGGCGCAAAATCGCCAATAAATTCTAAGATATAGCTATAACTTCAATTAAAGGCGTTGGTTTTTCATTCATCTGCTTTCTTTCAAACTCTGGAGATAAACATTCATCATATTTTTCTAAACTCGATATCTTGAAACCTACTTTCTCCAAGTGATCTTTTATTGTTGACTCCGTATGGAAATACCTTTGATGTGGATATTCTGGATCGAAAACTTTTGTCATTCTTGTCTTCGGATTAAAAGTTATTTTCTTGCCCCTGTGCCATTCTTCTAATTCCCTCAGGATAATAAACAATTTCCCATCTTTCTTCAAAACCCTTTTGATTTCTTTTAACGCATTATCTAAATCTTGTTTACTCAAATAATGTAAAACTAATCTAGCATAAACAAAATCAAATTCATTATCTGCATACGGCATTGGTTTAGAAACATCTTCTAATCTTACTTCTATCCTATCAGATAATTTTTCTTCATCAATTTTCTGTTTAGTAAATTCTAATCCTTCTTTATCGATCGTCGTCGCTATAATTCTTCTGTTAGAATTCGCTTTGGCCATTCTTATTTCAGCAACCCCTGCTGTACTAACACCTATAGAAAACACTTTCAAATCTTCAGAAGTTAATAACTTCAATCCTCTTTCTTCGCTTTTTGATTCAGCCATTTAAAATCAACTATCTTTCCATTCTCAGCTTTAATATTTGTTGTTAAAATATTCATTTTATTCCCCATTAAATTCTCCACCACATGCTTATCCATTGGCAATAAATTTGAAGGTAACTTATCAACATCAAACCATTTTAATGGTCCCTCGTGACTTTCAATAAAATCAAAACTTAAAGGCTCCAACAAAGCAAAAAAACACAACGAAGAAAAATCGTTCTCAAAAAGATTATGCACAGTAGAAACAAATTTAATAAATTTACAATCAATTCCTGTCTCTTCTTTCGCTTCCCTTAAAGCACATTCTTCAAGAGTTTCACCACTCTCCACTTTACCTCCAGGAAACGCCCAAGATCTCAATCTTCCTTCTTTTCTGTCAAGAAGTAATATCTTCTCATCTTTAATCATAACCACATTAACGCATAATTTCGGTCTATCCAAACCACTCACCCAATCCTGTTTGTTTTTCTTTGTCTTTTCCAAATACAGATTCAAAGTTTCTCTTCGTTATTTCTAAGGTTTGCAGTAAATAAGTAGAAACACCATATTTCTTAGCTAATGATATACTCGGTTCTAAATACTTACCAACTGAACCTTCAGATATTGTAAAAATTATTTTCCCCCCACATTTTGTACACTTGCCCAATAATGGTGGCCGTCTGAATTTTTCATTGCATGCAACACACCTAAACTGTTGCATTGAAAATTTACGTAAATTCCCCTTAATATCTTTCAAAAAATGTTTTTGAATTACAGCAGCCGCGACATCACTAACATTTACTGCTTTTATTTTTTCAGCCAGCATCATCTGCCCCTTTAGTTTATCTTCCATAGTTGGAAGGATCTTGTATGCAGAAATAAGGACCCCTTTGTTCATATTAGATATATTATGTGTGAACCCCATCCCTTCATATTGGCCAGGGGTATTCAATCTATGTTTTATTTGTTCTATCTTTATATCTCTCGGATTTTTATATTCAGAAGCTGCTTCATAAAATTCCAAAGGATATTTCCACATTACATCTATACCATGCGCCATATCATCCACTTCTGAAGGAACTAATCTTGAAGTCAAAACTAATGGAGAATCCATTGTTCTGCTTCCTCGACGATCTGGTAAAAACTGTCTGGAAAAATTCAAAAACGCATCCATAACTAACATTACACATGCCTCGTCCCCATCACAATCACGTCTAAGTGCAGCATGATAAAGAGGATGTGCAAAACACCCTTGTGTTTCTGAAAATCCTATTATTCTCCCTATCGTTCCCGCTGAAATGTGCGGAGCCAACCCAATAACAAGGTGCCCAATTAGGTCTCTGGAGGTTTTAAGTTTGTAAAACGGCTTCAAATTATAAAATTTCACAAGAAGTTCATCAACAAAATTTGCTACATTAAGAAGAATTTTATCTGCGGAATATTCAAGTGCATTTTCACTACATGGTAAAATAATGTCTTGTGGTTTTATTTCCAATATCTGATTTTCATTTTCAAGTTCCAACCCGTGTATGTCTTTGTTATACCCCATCTCCTTCAACTTTTCAATAGGTGTATGGATCTCGTTGGAAGTAAAATGTGTTATTGGCAGTTCTGTCATATCATATCTTGTTGTTCCGTCTTTATTGACATTGATTCCGTTTTTAGCTCTTAAAATTCCCTTCACTAAATTTTCAGGAATATGATCCTTATTGCTTGTCCCTCTCACACCTTTAATTACGTCTGGATAAATTTTCAAATCAAGATGTTTGAGTGCAAGATTAAAATAATAAGATATATCTATTTCTTTTTGTCTATAAGAATACGCTTTAATTGGTCCTTCTGGGATACCGCGAACAGTATGGGGTTTTTGACAAACATCTTTATCCACAACACCATGTTCTCTACAATAATACTTTTGTTTTGTTTTCTTATCACAAGATTCACAAGAATTGTATATAGTTTCCTTTTTGCATTTTTCACAATAACAAATTGGGAATTGTGCTTTGATTTTATTTTGTTCAACAGCTGATTGAAAACTTCTGAATCTCCCCCCTTCATCCCCTACAGGGAAAAGAACATGCGGACTCCCCGTTAATTTTCTCATTTTTGCCTTTTCCGGGCGGCCCATTCTTGCACCGATAAATGTGCCGGCTTTATCTCTTATTGTAACCCCACACAGCTCCGATAATAAATCCAATATTTCTTTTTCAGAAGAAATAATCTTTTTCTTAGTTTCTTCTCTTTTTTCTTTTGAAAAGGAGTTTAATGTAAAGAGAAGGCTATTTGCCTCTGCTTCCGCTAGTATTATAAATTCGTTATTGATAAAAGTGTGTGACATCCCTAATTTCTCTAATATCTCTTTGAGATCATCATTCTTTTTGAAAATAATTTTGACAATTTTCTCTTCGCCAACAATTTTTGCAGTTTCCAATTGATTTAATAAAATCAATAAATCATTCTTATCAAGGATCTTCCAAAAAAACACAAAATCAGGATGTAAAGGAACATCTATCTTTTTTGATATTGTTGATGCTGCCCTAAACGAAAGTTTAGTTTTTATTGGTTCTTTCAATAATTTAGATAAATTATCAGCAGAGATTGGCACTTCTTCTGAAAGTTTGTCCATATCTAATGTTCCAAACATTTCTACTGTTGCTTTCTCAACTTCCAACGCCCACCATTCCTCACAATACCCAGGAGGAACAAGAACATGGTTGTTCTCACTAAAGTCACCATAATTAAATAATATGTCTCCCAAATAAAGTATTTCTTCTACCTGCCCTTTAAGTTGTTTAGCTTCTTCTTCTGTGTTTACTTTCATAACCGAACCATCAATTAACCTAACTATTGGTCCGTCAATATCATCGCAGCATGTAATCGCTGCAGCTTTCCCTGGTCGTTCAACTTTAAGTTGTGTTCCAACAGCAATAAATTTATCAAGTATCCACATTGTTGCTGGATTTATAGACGCTGCAGAATATCCTGAACATCTTGTTCTTCCATACCTTAATCTAAACCCTCCTTCTCTCAAGGGGTATGCAAGCACAGGTCTTCCTGCTACAAGATCTGCAATAAATGTATAATTCGGTGTTATCTTTCCTTCAACTTTTTCTTCTTCCTTTGACTTTATTTGTTTTTGTAATTTTAAAAATTCTTCAAGAAATTCCCATTCAAGCCCCATCTTCTTTCCCCATATAGAAAGTCGCTTCCATAACTTTGGAGCTTTTTGTGCGACACCTTCTGCCATAACTAAGCACATCCCCCCCCTTATAAGATTTGTTTCTACTCTTGGTAAATCTTTATAGTTGCTTACTTCCAATTTTTCTGTTGGGTCTCCTGTAACTTCAACAGGTATGTGTTTTACAAGAAATTCTAATTCCATTTCAGAAGGAAAATATTGTAAATTTGTGATACGTTCATGATAATCTGCAATTTCTCTGCAATATCTTTTAACTTCTAAATCTGTGGGGTCATATTTCTCCAGCCCCATTTTTATCCTAACATAATCTGAAATAATAACCGACACCGCAGCTGCAGTTCCCCCTGCCCCCCTGATTGGGCCTGCATAAGATACAGCTAAATATTCTTTTCCGTCTTTTCTCTTTTTTATATTTGCTTCAACAAATCCTTCTAATGGTGCTGCAACTATCCCTGCTGTACTATACGCCATCCCAACTCTTATCCCCATTTCAATTGCTTCTTTCTTGTCTGCAAATTTACAAAATTTTTCTTTCGCAACTTCTTCTGCGATAAGAAGTGCGATTTCCCATGATTGAGGGGGGTGTTTTTTCTCAAGCTCTGTAATTCTTTTCGTCATATTTGATTTGGAAAGTTGCGGAGCAATAGATGAAATAAGTCCTTGAACCCGTTCTGCCATATTTGACGCTAAAGGTATATCTACAAAATCTTCTGGATCTTTTCCTTGTTTTCTGGCCTCAGTTGCAAGGTTAAGACAAGTAGATACCCTTGAATTTAATCCTTTAAAATACAGTTCCATTTCTTCGCTTGTTTCAGTCATTTGAAAATTTTAGTATTTTTGCTTTCCTTGTTTTTAAATTTATAATTGGTACTCTTGCGGGGAGAGGTTTTAATCCTACTTTCTCCTGAAAATCTGTCATTCCTATCCACGACGAACTATTCATCATTGTAACACCTTTGTAGTTCGTTATAGATGTTCTATGTATATGGCCTGTTATGAAAATATCAGGGACGTGTTTTATTACTAAAAAATCCTCTCTTTCATCTGGTATGTATTGTGTTGAAGTATGGGTTGGAGCAAGGTGTCTTTTTTTCAATAAAAATTCAAGTATATGTTCAACACTCTCCAATCCTCCTTTAAGTCTTAATGATTCTACACCTTCCCCATAATAAGGAAAACTAAACCCATGATACAACAACACATTAAATCCTGAAAAATTCTCATCCGCCCCCAAAGATATTACTGAAGGGTTACTCACCATAGTAACATTCGGTAAGTCCCATAGTGATTTCGCAAAATCTTTAGGAAGGGGGGGTTGAGGTTCTGCAATCCTCACGGCGTCATGATTTCCTGCACAGATTATTATTTCCATATGTTCTGGAATCATTTTGAGATAATTAGCAAGGACATCATATTGTTTCTTTATGTCTTTTATTTCTAAATCATTTTCCTGGGAAGGATATATTCCCACTCCATCTACTAAATCTCCAATGAGAAAAACATATTTAATTTTTGCTGCTTCTTCTTTATGCATTTCGGAACCAAATTCCCCCCTTAACCATTTAATCATCCTCATAAATTCATCATAAAGGAAATGTTTTGACCCTAGGTGTATGTCTCCTATAACTGCTAGACTCTCATCTTTATTGGATCTTTTCATCTCATGACTTAAAGGGATGTCAGGGAACACAATCGAGTTCACAAAAATTATTCCATTTGAAGACGTACCCGTCACACCGATAACCTCATCTAATACAATGGATTTTGTTAGTGAAATTAATTCTGGTTTTGAATTATTTACGAGAACATTTATTTCTCCGCTCGGGTCCTCTATAGTTAAGATAATATTTTTGTTTTTTGTTAGAATTTTTGCACTTACTATTCCTATAACCGCAACCGTTTCTTTTTCTGTTTTTACTTTAACCCTACTAATTGCGCTTGCCCTTTCTAACTCTTGCCTATTCTGTAATATCTTTTTCAAAGCTGAGTAGCGGTTGTTAAAATAGGAAACAAAGGTTTGTACGTCTTTTTTTGAATCTGAATCTTCATATGAAAATAAAACTTCAACTGATTTTTTCTTATTTTTTTCTTTCTCCCGTTCAGTATCTTCTTTTATAACCTCTACCACTTTACCGAACATCTCTTTTCCTTTTTTTTTCTCTAGGTTTACAACCATCCTTTCAAATTCTCCCCAGTCCGTGTCCCCTCCAACTTTAGAAAAGAATTCCTCAACTTCCTTACTCATTATTAATGGGCTGTTTTCATTTGAAAGTCTTGTGATTACTTTCCCCACATCCTCATCTGATGCAGAACTTAATTGTTCAACAAATTCTGGAGACAATAGAACTCCTTTATCCATAAACAATTTTACAAATCTTTTTTTCCCTTCACTTAATTCCATATTAATCAATATTAAGTCTTTCCTCTAGTATCTTTTTTACTTTCAACCTTGAAGAAGGCGATAACGAGGGTGTTATCTCTCTTGTTCTTCCATGACGGCCTTTAGAAATTATTCTTGCGTTAATTATCCCCATCATATCCAATTCGCCCAAAATATCAGAAACTCTTCTTTGGGTTAATGGACGTAAATTAGTGCTTGTGCAAAATTGTTTGTAATAATCATAAACGTCTCCTGTAAACAAAGGTGTTGTTTGTTTAGAACTGTATAAAGAGATAATTGAATAAAGAACAACTTGGAATTGTTTTGGTTGCGCATCAACAATATCTATAACCTTATCCTTCTCTATCTTCTCCTCTGCTTTGTCTATAAAAGTCATTGTAACTTCTGTCTTGTTTTCTCTTTCAGCTAATTCTGCTGAAACTCTTAATAACTCTAAAGCTCTCCTAGCATCGCCATGATCCCTAGCAGCATAAGCCGAGCATTTTTCAATTACCCCTTCTCCAATCACATTCTCTTTAAACGCCAAAGATGCTCTTTTTTTGAGTATTTGTTGTAATTGTGTTGCATTGTATGGTGGGAAAACAATTTCTTCCTCTGATAATGAGCTTTTTATTCTTGGATCTAAAGAATCTGCAAAAAGTAAATCATTAGAAATTCCTATTAAAGATATTTGTGCATTTTTCAGCTCTGAGTTTATTCTTGTAAAATTATAAAGGACTTCGTCTCCTGCTTTTCTAACTAATTGATCAAGTTCATCTAATATTAAAACTATTATTTGTTTTTTTGAATCAATAACATTAAAAAAAACTTTATATATCTCATCAGTAGGTAGCCCTGTGGGGGGGATTGTTTTTCCCAACTCCCTACAAAGGTGTGCCATCAGCCTATATTCTGTATCTGCGACCTTCTTTAATTTACAATTAACATAAAACACAAGAATTGGAATTTCTTTTCCATTCGCAACGTCTTTAATTTGTTCAGTTGTATATTTAACGGAGAGTGTTTTTCCTGTTCCTGTTTTACCATATATAAAAAGATTAGAAGGTTTTTCAATCCTTAGGGTGGGTGCCAATATATTAGCAATCTGTTTTATTTCATTTTCTCTATGTAGAATTTCTTCTGGTATGTAAGATGATTGAAGAACAGCTTTGTTTTTGAAAAGTGGTTCTTTTGTGAGATACTTTTCAAAAAAATTAGTTAGATTATTTTTTACCATTTTCAGATTCCATAAGAAGTG
>CAZZGN010000031.1:0-11194 GCA_964654165.1 uncultured Methanosarcinales archaeon
TAACTTCTGAGTTCCCATCTATATGAAATATGAAATTCTAAAATATATCGGAGCAAATGCAGGTTTGTTTTCCTACATCAATACTTCAACAAGGAAAATAGCAAAAGAAACAGGAATTTCTCAGCAAAGTGTTTCTAGATTACTAATCGAATTAGAAAAAGAAGATGCGATTAAACGGAATAGCACTCCAAAAGGTATTGAAGTGATGGTGGCCAAGAAAGGGAGGGACATTCTAAGAAAAGAATATTCAATTTTAAAAAAAATACTAAAAGCAAAATCAACAATATCAGGTAGATTATTCAAAGGGATTGGACAAGGAAGTTATTATGTTAAAGCTTATGAATCGCGTTTGAAAAAAGTTCTTGGATATTCACCATATCTGGGTACGCTTAATCTTCATGTTAAACCAAATGAATATGAATCTTTTATTAGCGATATAAAACCTATAATTGTGAATGGATTTAAAACGAAATCAAGAGATTTTGGAAACATTACAATTTACAAAGTAATTCTTGGCGGGATAAGCGCTGCCATACTGAAACCTGAAAGAACATTGCATAAAGAAGATGTTATGGAAATTATCGGACCATCATGTTTTAGGTCAGGATTAGATTTGAAAGAAGATGACAAAGTTGAAGTGAGGAAGAATGCATATGAATAAAAAAATAATGATTGGGGCAGGTGCGGTAATTATTGCTGCTATACTATGGGGTTTGGACGGAGTTGTATTAACTCCAAGATTGTTTAATTTAGATGTTGCTTTTGTCGTTCTTATGTTGCATTTAATTCCGTTTGTGATAATGAATATGTTTTTGTTTAATAATTACAAATATTTATACAAATTTAACAAAGAAGATTATGTATATTTCTTTTTAATTGCTTTATTTGGCGGAGCTCTTGGAACTTTAGCAATTGTAAAAGCTTTATTTTTAGTTAATTTTGATCATCTTTCTGTTATTGTTTTGTTGCAGAAACTTCAACCAATATTTGCAATAATACTTGCAGGAATTTTATTGAAAGAGAAAATAAGGAAAAATTTTATTTTATGGGCAAGTATAGCCATTGTAGCTGGTTATTTCCTAACATTTGGTTTTAGTTTGCCTAATTTAGGAGGAGATTTTTTTGTTGCTTCATTATATGCATTACTAGCAGCATTTTCATTTGGATCCGCCACTGTATTTGGGAAAAAAGTTTTGAGAAAATATGATTTCCACGTTTCAACATTTTACAGATTCTTTTTTACAACATTGATTATGTTGGTTTATGTATTGTTGATGGATAAAATGCAAGTTGTTGAAATGACAGGAATGAACTGGTTGGTTTTTTTGATTATTGCATTTACAACCGGCTCAGGAGCAATATTCCTTTATTATTTTGGATTGAAAAAGATAAAAGCTTCTGTTTCAACAATATGCGAATTATTCTTTCCAATATCTGTAATTGTATTTGATTATTTTATTAATGGAAATGTATTATCTTGGGTACAGTGGATAGCTGCTGTTGTTATGGTTGGTGCGATATTGAAGATAAGTTTGAAGAAATAATCAACCCTTAACAACACCAAACGGTTTCAACTTAGCAACAACATTTGCTAGTTTAGCTTCAACAACTGCTTTAATAACTTCATCAATATCTTTGTAAACACCAGGGGCTTCTTCTGAAACCCCTTTCCAAGAAGCAGATTTAACAAAGATGTTTTGTTTTTCTAATTCTTTTGTAACTTCTTCAGCTTTAAACTGTTTTTTTGCTGCTGTTCTTGACATAACTCTTCCAGCTCCATGAGCTGAACTTCCAAAACATTTTTTCATTGCTTCATTCGTTCCAACTAAGACATAAGAAGCAGTTCCCATGCTTCCAGGAATAAGAACTGGTTGACCAACTTCTTTGTAATCTTCTGGGATTTCTGGATGATTTTTAGGAAATGCGCGAGTTGCACCTTTTCTATGAACATAAAGATTTCTTTTTTCACCGTCAACTTCATGTTCTTCTAATTTAGCAATGTTATGTGCAACGTCATAAAGAGTTTTCATTTCAGATTCGGGAAATAGTTTTTTGAATACTTCTCTCAAACGATGTGCCATTATGTGTCTATTACACCATGCAAAATTTGCAGCAGCAGACATGGCTGTAAAATAATCTTCAGCTATCTTTGTTCCTAAAGGGGCATAAGCAAGATCTTTTTCTGGAAGTTTAGAAATTATCTCTGGAAATTCATCTTCTATTTTTCTAAGATAATCAGAACATACTTGATGTCCAAGGCCACGACTACCTGAATGAATCATAACAACTATTTGATCTTTTTTCAAACCAAACATTTTCGCTGCTTTTTCATCTACTATTTCATCAACAATTTGAATTTCAATGAAATGATTTCCTGCTCCAAGAGTTCCAAGTTGTTTTCTACCACGAGCCTTTGCTTTTGGTGAAACGTTAGAAGGTTTTGCATTTTTTATTTGACCATTACTTTCACAATGAAGTATATCATCTTCATTCCCATAACCATTTCTTACTGCCCAACTAACCCCTTCTGAAAGCACTTGATCTAATTGTTCATCCGTAAGATTAATATCTGAATTTCTTCCAACTCCACAGGGAATTTTATTGAAAATATCACTAACAAGATTTTTTATTTTCAGTTTTATATCTTCATAAAATAAATTAGACGTTAATAACCTAACACCGCAATTAATGTCAAATCCAACCCCACCAGGAGTTATACACCCTGTTTTTTCATCAAATGCTGCGACTCCTCCGATAGGAAAGCCGTAACCAACATGCATATCACTCATAGCTATTGCATTGCCAACTATTCCTGGCAGAGAAGCCATATTCTTTACTTGTTGGATTGCATCGTCTTCTACTTTCTTCAAAAGTTTTTCGTTAAGGAATATTTTTCCTTCAACTTTCATATCTCCTTCTTTTTTGATTATATGTTCCATTTTACAAATCCAATACTACCTGAACCATTACTTCTTCATCTTCTTTTATTTCCATGAAATTATAAGTTACTGCTTTAATGTCTCCTGTCATTTTATAATTATTGCAGTTGTCTCCTTTCAATACTGCTTTTAATTCATTATTTTTTATTTTAATTTTAGCTTCCGAAGCTATGAAATGCTCTGTATCCAATAAAAAAATAAGTTCATTTAAAAAATCAAAAAGTAATGATTCTTTTGTTTTTGATGAAATAGCAATTTCTTTTATAATCTCTTTTTTTACTTTATCAACATCAGTAATTACATTAGTTGTTGCCAAAACTGCATTTTCGAAGGCTTCCGTTAAATCTTTCCCATATGCTTGGAATTTTACATCTGCTGTATGATCTAAGTATTTAAATCTCATAAGAGAAGGGGATAAAAGAAGGTTTAAAAAGGTTTAGTATTTCTTCATTAAGTCGCCAAATCCCGCTCCAATAGAAGCTGGAAGAGATATTGCAACTATAACCTTGAATACATCTAATGCTGAAGTTACTAATGGGTCCATATTAACCCCATAGAGAAAAACTAATCCCGTAGCAACTATTATTGAAATTAGATAAAATGTGGGAAGACGTTTTAGAATAAACTGTTCCAGTTTTCTATGTTGTTTATCTTTAATTTTTCTGTAACCAAAATAATATATTTCTATAACCAGAATGATTAAGCTAACAACTATTATTGAAATAACGTTAGCAAGTTGCATATTCACTGCAGTTCTGACCAGGGCCCCTTTTAGAACAAATCCGAAAGCCACAACTAAGGCTCCAAAAAAAGACCTCACGACATCTCTCCAGCAGAATTTATTGGGGGTTTTTTCTATAAGTTCCCTTTGGATTTTACTGACAGATACAGCTATACTATCTATCTTCCTTTTTTCTTTATCTAATATTCCCTTTATTTTGTCGGGTTTTATTTTTCCCATGTTAATATGTGGATACGTCATAGGATTCTGGCTTTTCTTCACCGTCGTCTTTTTTGTTACCTTCCTGATCGAACATTCCAAACATTGCTGTCTGTGTCTCCTCTGAAACTTGTGTTTCAGGAATATCGTCAAAAAGAGTGTTTAACAGTGTTATAAGCTTTTTAATATCTTCTTTAGAATCCTCTTTAGTGTCGATTGTGATTTTCATAACTTTATTAATAGAAAAGGGTTTTTTAAATGTTTGTATTGATGGAGGGGTGGTTAAGGGCAAAACCTTTAAATATATAAACAATCAAAATGATTATGGGTGATATAATGAGTATTCGTAGTTGGATGGAAAAGAAAATAAAGAAATTAACCATATTGGATTTTTCAGTCTTAAAATTGGCCTTAATATTGTTGGGAATGGTTATCGGTGCTTTTTTTCCGGCGTTCGTTAAACAATACATTGAGTATTTTGTGGTTGTGATTATAGTACTTTATGGGTATTTAATTTTTAGAATGTACAAGTAATCCAAAAAATTTAAATACATTCTGTGAAATAAGTAGAGTTATGGATAATTTGATTAAGAAGGACATCCTGCGTATACTTGCAAAGGTAAATGATGCGCTAAAAAAGAATGATGTCAAAAAGATTTCTGAAACAAGTGATGAAATAAATCACAACTCATCCATATTTCAGGATGAGGATTCAATAACACTGGCTGTTGTTGTGTATGCAACTTCAAAGATAAAATATGATTCAAAGATAAAGGATCTTTTCAAAAAGGCAAAGCTAGCTTTGTCTAGAAGTGATTATGAAAATTATAGAGAATTTATAAAAAAAATAACCGGACACATACATGAAATAGATTCTAAGATGAACAATTATGTTCTTCATGTTTACAATGCTGCTGAAGTCAAAAAAGGTAGTAAGTTATTTTCAAATGGAATTTCACTCCCCAGAGTTGCAGAATTACTGAATATATCTCAATGGGAACTTATGAGTTATATGGGCAAGACAAACATTTCTGACACTTTTGAAAAGGATAAAAAATTAAGAAAGCGGTTGAATCATGTAAGAAGCTTCATTGGTGTTGGCAAGATCATTGTTTTTGATACCGGCCCTATAATCAGCCTGACATTGAACAATTTATTGTGGCTAATTGAGGCATTGCACAGAGAATTTAGAGGAAGTTTTTACATACCTATTGCAGTTAAAAAAGAATTGATAGATCGTCCATTACAAACTAAAAAATTCAAATTTGAAGCATTGCAGATTATACAGTACATAGGCAACGGCACTTTAGAAGTTATAGAGAATGATTTCATCTTGTCAAAAACAAGATATCTTATGGATTTGGCAAATAGATGCTTTAAAGCAAAAGGGAAATGGATACAGATGATACAGGAAGGAGAAATGGAAGCTTTAGCAACTGCTTTGTATTTTAAAACAGACACGGTTGTTGTGGACGAAAGAATTACAAGAATGTTGATTGAAAATCCACCAGATGTTAAATACACTTTGCAAAGAAGATTGCATACAGGTGTGCAGATGAATACTGAAAATGTAAAAAAGCTTCATGATGAAATAAAACATTTTAAAGTAATACGGTCTGTTGAACTTGTTACCATAGCTTATGAATTAGGCTTGTTAAATAAATACATGGGCAGGGAACAGCAGATGGCTGTGAAAGATATAAGGAAAGCCCTTCTTGAAGGAGTTCTTTGGGCAGTAAAACTTAACGGTTGTTCTGTTAGTAGAGATGAGATTGAAGATATTATTAAGATTGAGAAAGATGTATAGCAAGATTGACGTATTTGTTAACCATGGTATTGATTTCAATTTTTTCTACGGACGCGATTGCTATTTTCAATATAGTACTTTCATATAATTTATCATCAGTAAAGAATAAGTTCTTGATAAGAGTATTATTTGATCCTATTCCCTTATTTCGAAAACCAGAAATCATATCAAAAACATATTTTATGTAACCATCATCATGGCCCATCTTATTGTAAACGTCCTTTCCAACTATTTCTGTAGAATGAATTTTATCCTTTATATTTATCAAATCCTCAATGGAATGCCCAAGCTCAGGTAGAATATCTTCAGTAAGATAATTAACATGGTCTGGGTGTATAAACCATTCGAAATAAGTCTTTGAATGATTAGTCAACCTCACTATATCAAGAATACCCTCTTTTCCAAGAAAAAGATTTAAGGATTTGTGATAAGGTATGTTTAATTCATTTGCCACATCTGTAGCACTCAAATAAGTTTCTCTTGTGGTAATTCTTCTTTTTTCGAATTCAAGCCACTCATTATAATCTTCATCTATAAATTTATATGATGAATGTTGGCGATCAATAGTTCCCTTTTCATTAGGGGTTGGATACATTTTTAGAATTATAACTCCCTCTTCATTAAGGGCCCTATACCTTTTAAGGACAGCTTCATAACTTTCCTTAATCCCTGCTTCTTCTATAAGGTCATTAATTGTTTTTCCATGTTCAATTAAGTGTTTTCTTTCCCATAACTTATTCACTACTAATAATGAATTTTGAAATGAAATATAATTATGACCTCTTGTGACTATCTGCTCCATATACTCTTTGAACATATCGTTAAAAGTGTAATCCACCATATAAAGTTTTTTTTCGTCCAAAATATTGTGAAAAAATGTTACAGGAAATTTCAACATCTTCCACTTTTCAAACTTCTTTGAAAAATTTGATCCATTTTCGTTTGAAGATTGGATAAAATTCCTTCTCTCTTCTGGATCCATCATAGCAAATTTAAAAGCATCATTTATCATCCCTTCTTCTTCGAAGAAAACTATATCATTTTTATGGATTAATCTCTTGGAATTCGTTTTTCCAAAGTTCCAAAGTTTGACATCAGATATTATTCCTAAATCTACATATTTTTGTATGCTTCTTTCTACGACAGAACTGGAGACCCCCAAGATGTTTGCAAGTTTTACAGGTCTTATACATTCCTCTTCTTTCTTTTTTTTATCAATTTCATATTCAAGTACTTTTGGGTAATCATTTGGGAAAAATCTGTACGAACATTTTGAAAAATCAATTAATCCATTATTTCTTGGTGGTGGAAGAAACTTTAACTTCAACAACCCCTGATCATTAAGTTTTTTATATACTCCGCTAAGATAAGATGCACCTCTCTTAGTTCCCACTTCTTCTATCAGATCTTTTATCATTTTTCCATTTTCAATTAGGTATCTCCTTTTCCAAAGAGTATGTACAATCACGAGTGCATTATTTATTGAAATATATTTCTGAGCTCTAAATGCAGAAGGTTCAAAAAGATGAGAAAACTTACCATGAATAAAAACTTTTTTAGCATAAAAATCTTTGGCTTCAATGTGATCCACTAATAGATTTACTGGCACTATAAATTCATATAATTTATTTCTAAGATTTATGTTAGGTATAATCAAAGCACTCTTCATCTGTTTATTTAGTTTTTTCCTTTCCTTTAAAGGAATCTTTAAAGATTCGAACGTTTCATCTAACCTTTCATCTATACTTGTTGCTTCAGGTATTACCACCATAATCAGAGGTATACAAGAATAATATAAAAAATATAGGGTAAACTATATATACTACAAAAGCATGTCAAGGCTTGGGGGTCACTATGAATGCTGATAAAAACATTGTAGACTTATGGCTTAATAAGAACGGCTTTTTCACAATTTCTGGAATTAAGGTTGGAAATAACAGGGAAGTTGACATACTTGCTGTGCAAAACAATATAGGTAAGGAAGACGAAATCTGGCATGTTGAAATCGTTAGCTCTGTAACATCTGTTGACAATATCCCAATTAAAGACATAACAGAAAGGTTCAACAATAAGGCTGTTATAAAAACTGTAAAAGACACAATGAGAAAATTTGTGGATAAAGCAAAAGATTACAAGAAAGTATTGGTTATAGGAAAAACAAGCAAAATAGAAAGGTACAATTTTAAGGACATAACTGTATTAAGATTAAGCGATATATTATTTTATATTTTCAGGGATTTAGATACGCACAATTACGATAACGTTCCTGTAAGGACTATGCAATTGATGAAACATTTACTAATCGCAGATCCCGAACTTCTTGCAAAAACATTAGATAAAGAAAGTTCTGTTTTAAACCTTAACACTAGAGAACAATTCCTTAAACATCTTATGGAGCAAGATGAAACAAAACGTGTTTTGAGTAAAAACAGTTTCGAACCCGAATTAATTAAAATAATAAAAAACTCAACTTTAAACAGACCTGAAAAACTTGCAAAAGCTTTGGAAGAACATGTTCTTAATAAAAGAGCAAAAAAGAAATTTATTGAAACATTGCTTAGTTTAAGAGGAATGAAACAAGAAATAAAACAAACTATGAAAGATCAGAAGACGTTAAATTTTTTTGCCAAGTGATGTAAGCAATTTTTTCAGTTTTTTTGCTTCCTTATTGAATTCTTTGTCTTCTTTCTCAAGTTCATTTAATGTTTCTATATGATGCTTTTCCTCTTTTTTTGCATTCTTCAATGCTTCTTCAACAATCTTTTTGTTTGTCATATTATCATATTAAGTATATGCCGAGTATAAATAGTTTTTGCAGAACAAGGCAAATATTTAAATAAAATCACAATATCCTCCGTTCAATGAGGTATTGTGGTGGTAATTGAATGAAATTTGCTCATATAGCAGACTGCCATGTAGGCGGGTGGCGAGAACCTAAATTAAGGCAAGTTAATTACGATTCTTTTTCAAAAGCCATTGATGAAATAATTGAAGAAAAAGTTGATTTCTTATTAGTAGCGGGAGATTTATTCAACACTTCATTTCCGGCAATTGATGCACTAAAATTAGTTGTCCAAAAATTTAAAAAGCTTGAACATGTAGGAATCCCTGTTTATTTTATAGCTGGAAGTCATGACTTCTCTCCAAGTGGAAAAACTATGCTCGATGTAATTGAAGAAGCAGATTTGGCAAAAGATGTTTTCAGAGGAGGTGTTGTTGATGAAAAATTGCAACTTAAATTTACAGTTGATGAAAAAACCAATGCAAAGATAACAGGGATAATTGGAAAAAGAGGCATGCTTGATAAAAAATATTATGAAGAATTGTCAAGAGATAATCTTGAGAATGAAAATGGCTTTAAGATATTCATGTTCCACACAACAATTGATGAATTAAAGCCAAAAGAACTTGAAAAAATGGAAGGTTCGCCTGTTTCATTTTTACCAAAGAATTTTGATTATTATGCAGGTGGCCATGTTCATATCGTAAGGAATGAAAACATAGATGGGTACAAAAATGTTGTTTATCCTGGACCTATTTTCCCAAATAATTTTTCTGAGTTAGAAGAATTAGGCGGAGGGAGTTATTATATTTATGAAGATGGAAACTTAACTTTGAAAAAAGTAATTGTTAAAAAACACATTGGTGTGAAGGTAGACTGCAAAAACAGTTCTCCAGAAAAAATAAATGATTTGATATTGGAAGAAATTGGAGAAGATGTAAAAGATTCAATAATCACAATAAGGTTGAAGGGGAAATTGGACGGAAGAGTTTCTGAAATAAATTTCAAGGAAATATTTGATTCATTATATGGTAAAGGGGCATACTTCATTATGAAAAACACTTCTGCAATAAAGATTGAAGAGTTTGAAGAAATAAAAGTAAGCACTGATTCTGTTGAAAACATAGAAGATGAAATCATTTCTGAAAATATAGGTCAAAGTAAATTAATGGAAAGCGATAAAGAAAAACAAATGATAAAGCAATTACTCTCTGTCCTTGATGCAGAGAAAGACGAAGGAGAAAAAGTAAGTGATTATGAAAAAAGAGTCAAGGATGATATGGATAAATTATTGGAGCTTTTGTAGGAAATAAATTCATCTAATTTAATGTTCTTTTAAAATTTAATTTTTTCCTACTAAATAAGCATTATCTTGTTTAATCTGTTCTATGTTAATTGTTTTTGTTGTTGTGTATTTCATGTCCATTGGGTTGTAAGTCATCCAATAAACATTTACACAATTTTGAAAGATGTGAATATCTTTCATTTCGTTGTGCCACCTATATGCTATGTCCTGGTTACTTAACTCCTGAATTGTGTGTGGGGATTGGAGAAATTTTTCCAGTCTTGCCCCCTCTAAAGCTTTTTTTACTATTTGCATATTTTCACCCCGCAAGTAAATAGGAGTAGGCAGAAAGAAAAAAGAGAAATTCGTCCTAGCTCCATGCTAGATTAAGTATTAGGAACTAGGTTGTAAATAAAGGTTCCTATTTTATAGCTAGAGTTTCAATAAACGTTTGCATTTCTTTCGGTGTAATTCTATCGTATTGTGTATCTGATGGCTTCCTGCAATAATGACATGAAGGAGTATTGCCCCTATTCTCAAAAATAATTGGTACCTCTTCAAAGATTTGATTTGAGATACAATTATCATTACTACAAGTAGCATAAACAAATTTCTCAACTATGGTTCCACCCCTTATTACATTGAAAGTTGCATTGGGGGATATTTTTGCTATTTGTTTCATTTCTTTGTCAGTTAGATAATAATCATTCACAAAAACTATTCCTTTTGGTTTATTTCCAGGAGAATCTGCATTTGCTCTGGATGTGTTATTTATTCTCTGGTTGTCAAGACCAAGATCTGATTTAATCTTATCAATGCTTCCAGGATCAAGATGGTCAATTACCATCCCATAACATATTGGAGAGATATCTCCTGGGTTTGTTTCCCTTGGGCCCTCCCCATTTTTTATTATTCTCTGGATGTGGTTAGAATCGTAAAGATCAGACATAAATGACATATCACCATTGAATTTTATGTAATTTGTACCTCCTAAGATTTCTTTCAGCAATGCTTTTCTCATAAAAAGCCCACATTCTGCTTGATAGAGATATTTTTGTTTTGGGAGGAATGTTACTTCTATATCAATTTCAGATACTTTACTATCTATTGGGAGGGGGTGCATGATATATGGCAAATTAGATTCTCCTACTTTGTTCACTACACCAATAGTTATTCTCCAATCATGAAAAGCGGTTTTGATTTCACTTTCTGAAGGAGCATTAGGATCATCTTTCATTATATTAAATTGAGGTCTTGTATGATAATGAATGTCAACATTTTTTAATAAATCTAAAATATTATCATGAAGTACTACTTTTACTCCATTGTTCTTCAAATTTTCTATCATATAATTAGGCATCATAAGTAATTCTGGTGCACCAATATGAATCTCCAAATTATCAAATTTTCAGAGCGTAGTTCTAGGCTCGTATAATTCCAT
>CAZZGN010000032.1:0-10894 GCA_964654165.1 uncultured Methanosarcinales archaeon
TTTATAACTCTTATACCTGGTGGGCTCATAAAAACTCCTTATTGGCAGCATAGATCCGAAAATAGAATACCACTGCTTCCAGAAATAGAACTTCAGATAGACAATTACGTATTAAATAATCTTGACTCATGTCTTAACAATTTCACAACTTTAGAAAAAGATTATAATATCACACAGGGAGAATTAAAAGTAAAGACAACAATTGGAGATAAAGATGTTAAAGTAAACATTTATCATCCGCTATTTATACAAAGATTAGATAAAGAACAATATGCCGAATTGGATGATTTTACGATTAAAATTGATGTCAAATTAAAAGATGCTTATAATCTTGCGAAAAAGATTATGATAAGCGAGAACACAAACACTTTCCTTGAAAAAGAAACAATCAACCTTATGGTTCTAGACGATAAAATTCCGTTTACTGATTTAACAATTGAATGTGACAGAAAAGAATGGAGTAAAATGCAGATATTATCAGAACTGAAAACACTTCTTCATTACAATATGCCAAGAATAAGAATAGACAATACAAATTACAATCCGTTTAGTAAAGATGAAGACTATGAAAAACTACACTTCCTTTGGGATGTTGGAGCTGATAAAAATTACAGGGATTTTGATGTTGGTTTAAGTTATGAAAGCTCTTGGCCTGTTAATATGGTTGTTAGACCTAGTGATGGTGATACATTAAAAAGTAATGTTGGGCAGGGTTTGCAAGAATATATGCATTACCTTTGCTTCAATATATATCATTTTACTTATGATGTGAAGTTTCCTGTATTGATAACTGTTACAGATCAAGGTTCATTTGATGGAGCAGGATTCCATTTTAATTTTGTCACACCTATCTACATAGACCATAACCAGCCAGACAGGCAGAACTTTGATACAAGAGATTTCAGAGCTCCAGTATATGATGATTCTTTTTGTAATGAAAAAACTTATGAGGATTATACAATAAAAGCAATAGATCACAGAACTGGAATGGATGTCGAAAATGTCAATATATCCTATGAATGTGTAACAAAAAGATGTAATCTGGGCGAAACAGAATTTAATGAACAGAGTTTCAAATTAACAACACCTTTAATTGATACAGACACATGCTCCAGTGGATTCATAAAAACAGAACATACAAATTATTTGCCTGCAGAATTGCATATTTTCCCTGATGAAATAGATCCGGAAGTCCCTATAAAAATAGATATAAGAGAATTGAAATTACTGGATTTTGAAGTATATAAACATAACAATCAAAGCATGCTTTTTGAATATGAAATTCCTGAAAATGAATACGTCTTAATAACGATAAAAGATAATGTAACAGATACTACCTTTTTCAATTCTTATCCTAATCAAATCAATGAATCTTTGAAAATACTCTATGATGATGCTACTTACGACTTGGAATTGCTGTTGTTAAGAAGCGACGATGCCCTTTTAGGAGGATTTAAATATCAGTGGAATGTAAATTATGATGACCTTGCAGACGCTAAAAGCGTCAAATTTCACGTATTTGAACAAAGGCCCACTCCAATAACAATGGAAGAGCAACAAAACTTAATATTATACTTAAATAATGCAACATTCCCACTGTCTTTTGTCCCTGAGTTGGTGTATGATTATGAGGAATAAAATAACTATGTGGCTATTGTTTATGTTTGTATTAGCTTCTTTAGTTTCTGCTCTTACAGTTTATGATGTTAGCACTGTTGAAGTGGGAAGTTCCGTTAATGTGAACTGGCTTTCTGATGTGGAAGCAGATGGAACAGTTTTTTACGGAATCAATTCTCTAGAAAACAATCTTTCTTCAGATGAAATAGGTACAATGCATTCAATCACTCTTACGAATCTTGAAGCAAGTTCAGAATATTCATATGAAGTTGAATCATGCAACAATGAAACATGCGATCGTTCAGAGATGTTTTTCTTCATAGCTCCAAACTCTTCTAACACTTCTACAAATGCACTTCCCTTGACTGTTACATTAAACGGAAATCCACTTCCTGAATTTTACAACAGCAATAAAATTTCATTTGATGTGGAATCTGCATCAGGCTCGGATATTTATATTAAAGTCAACGGAGCGATGAAACGGCATAAGCGACTTGGAGATTCTGGCAGGTTTACTTTTACAGCAATTGAACTCGATCCTGACCTTGCAAACGAACTTACAGTGTCAACAGAACTTGGATCAGATTCAAAATCAGAAGCATTCACTATCAATCTTGATTTAACTTATCCTTCAATCAACATTAATTCTCTTCCGGAAGAGTATCTTCAACAAGTATTTGATGTAAACGGCACGACAGATGAAGATGTTGTTTTGGATGTATACATGTCTTATAGGGGAGAGGAATCAATTCTTACAAATACATTAAACATCATGGCCGGCACAATATCAGAGTCAATTTCTTTTTCAAACGGTGATGGAAATTACAACGTGCAGTTTGTTTTTACAGACAAAGCAGGAAACAGGATAGTTAAAGAATTTAATTCATATATAGACACAGAAAATCCACCACTCGAAACTGACCCAGGTGATTTAAACAGATTAGGTCCTTCATATGTTGACAAAATAAGAATCCAAGGCACAACAGAACCTGGAGCTAAAGTAGTTGTTTATGTAAACAATAAAACTTCAACAAAGGGTTCATGGAATGCTGATTTTCTTTCAATAGTACAAAAGATTGGATTATTGTTTGAAGGCGAAAGAGAGTATATAACTGTAGCAGGAGATGATGGAAGTTTTGCAATAGATGTTTACCTTTCGAAAAAATTTATAGATGAAACATACATGGGTCAAAGATTCACAAATCAACAAGTATTTGGAAGAAATGTCACGGAAAGAGTCTTTACAAATGTCCCTGCATGGGTTAATAACATAATGGTTGTAGCCATTGACAGAGCTGGCAGAACTTCAGAAACGAGAACAGCAAGAATTATTTTGACTACATGTGATTATGGTGGGGACTGGCAGGTCGATTTCCAAACAGTTACACCGAATGTGATAATCCCTAATCATCTTCTTGAAGGTATTGGTGGATTCGGTTTTAATTATAAACTCGAATGGCAAGGTCCAGGAGATGAAATGCAGGCAAGAATAGTCGGCAAACCAGATTTTAGACTGCCTTCAAATTCTGTTCTTAGCCAAATGGATGAAGAAGCATACAAACTTGGAATGTTGGTGATAGACAGGGGCAGTTTCATAAACATGTATCAAAATGATTTGGATATGGGCACTGTGAAAGTTAATTTGAAAAGATATCCTGGTACAGAAGAAGAACTCGCAGATTATAATAATTTAGAAATTATGATGGAGATGGAACTAAATTATAAATTTGATAATTTTGGCCAGCCTTCTGTTGGAAGACAAATTAAATGTGTTCCGGTTTCAATCCCACTAGATAAACGCCTCGATGTAGCAAAACCAAAAAAGTTTTTGAAAAAAGCTGTAGGTTTTCTTGAAGGAACAGTTGACACTTTAGATGATGTTATAGAAGTAGTACAAGATGTTAGGAAAGTTGTTTTTTATTCAAGTTTAGCAACAACTGTGGTATATTATGGTTATTCAGTTAAGCAGAAACTTGCATGCTGGAAATACGCAGGAACAAGATTTGTTCCAAAAGATGGTGATTCAATAATCCTGCCGACTGAATGCGATGGCAGAGATGACGCAGATGATTGCAATTCTTGTTGGGGTTCAATTATTTCAACGGAAAAAATGAAAAGAACAAACAGCTGGGTATCTGATAGAATATTCTGTCCAGCAATCCCATCTGTTCAGGAGTATACAAGAACTTTGGGACAAAGAGATTACTTTGTTTATGATGAAGGAGATGGCGATAGCGATGACAAAAATTTAATACACAGGGATAGTGCTTGCACAGAAAAATCCCTTCCAACTTATTATGAAACTAAGGATGAAAGACATGATAATTGTAAAAGCCAATATCATTATGAATGGAGGCCTGCATGTTTGAGTATAAATGATATTTACAAATATTCTTTTAATGAATCTGAACAAAATTTCTTTGAGAAGTTTGTTGATACTGTCGACGGTGTCTGCAAAGCAAATCCTGGAGACATGGAAGATATAATTCACAAAACAGGTCATTGTTGTGATAATCATAATTACAATAAGGAGTATCCATCTACAACTGGTTGTTATTATATAATTAATCCGAGCCAACCAGAAGGTACTGAAAAAGGAATATACGAAGCATTCTTCGATGAACAAGCATCATGCTTAAGAGATTCAAAAGGAGATTGTATTTATGAAAATGGACAAATAATCTCCGATCCAAATAAACAATTAGAGACTGTTGAACTTTATTATGATAATAATGGGTTACCGTTTAAAGTTGATAAAGTGAACGGCTATGACAGCGAAGCTGAATATAAAGCTGAGATGAATGATAGGTGTTTAGGATTTTATATAGATGGATACAAAGGAAAATATGTTATTGATCCTACTTCAAGTTTAATAAGATCTGCTCAGTGTGGATGTATGCCAGCATTGGAACAATATTTAATTCATTATAGAAATATGGCAGATGGAACTAGAAAGTGTTTCGAAGAAATACTAATGACAGGAAATGCAACCGCTGGATTTTGCAAAACAATGATTACACAATACATATGTGATCTTGTTTATGATGTAATAAGATGCGGTGGAAAGTTTTTCTCCGCTAAATTAAGCATTGGCTCTGGTGAACAAAGACCTCAAGATGAATCTCCTGGCATAGGGGGATTTTTTGCAGCTATGAATTCTGCAGGAAGTAGTGTAGCAAATTCGGTCAAAAGTAGATATGGAACAACACAAATGTTCAGGAGTTTATTTTCAGAAAGAACTTTATTACATAGTGCATGCATAGCGGCATTTACAGGAGATTGGAATGTGGAAATGGAAAATTTATTTTCTCTTGCAACTAGCAGCATACCCATAAAATCAGATATATTCATACATCCTGCCACGAGAAGATTCATTACTTCTTCACCTTTTAACGGTCGTGCAACATATATTTATCACATTAATATGGGCATAATAGCTGGAGCTGATATGAGCTTTACTGCTAGGTTAGTTTGTTCTGCGGAAAACACATGCAACACCCCAACTGGAGAATGTGATTGTTTTAGATCAGGAGTGGAACTTTCAGCTCCGACAGGAGTAAGCGGAAATTTACGTAATGGAGAAATGTGGAGCAAAGATGCATATATAGAAATTCCCAATGCAGGTGTTAGATATGATAAATTAGTAGTCACATATATTTATAGAAATAACCAAGGTCAGCAGGTTACAGAAATGCAAACTAAAAGAATCACACTTGTTGGGGGAGTCCCAGCTACATGTAATTTTGACATAATGATGGCGCAATTCCTTTGCCAATTTGATATAGGTGATAGGGGATTTGCATCTTTTGGAGGAATTGCTCCAAGAATTGCATTAGGAAGTACATACGGAAATTACAGAATCGGAGATAAGATTATATTAGACGGTCAAGTAATAAAACGAAGTCCGGGATATAATCCAAATGACCCAACAGCAAAACCAATAGAAAACAAAAATGTTTGGTTAAAGGCAGAAGTAAAGGCAGACGGAGTAACTAATGTCATAGGGGGAAGAAAAGAATTTATGATAATAAATGACGGCACTCACGAACTTGATAGAATTTTTGCTGATATGAATCTAGTTGTACAAAGTAGTTGGTTTGCATCAACCACACCTTCTACAACAACCACACAAGGATTTAGTGCTGTTGCTAGTGGAAATTTAGAAAATGATGTGAGAGTAACAGTCGAAAATGATCCAGAAGATTTCTCAAGGTCAACTATAGAAATAACGACAACGGAAGGAGTGGAAATATTAGTTGATGGAAACATCCCAAATCCCTCTCACAAATATGGAAAGGAGTCTTATGACGGTTATTTTGAATTCTTTGTAGACGATGAAAAGATAGTTGTTTCCGGACAGCCGGATTGGGCGAATAGTAGAAGCTCCCAAACACTAGTTGTCAAAAAGACATCATCAGAAGGAAGACAATTCAAATTAATGGTTAGCTTACATTATTCTGACGAAGCTGATCAATCAAGAATCGACTTCCTTCATCCAATTGTTAATGGAGGAATTGAAGAAGAATATGAAATAACATTCACAGCAACGCCCACAGATTCAGCAAATATAGGAAAATGTTTACCAGCTTCTAGATGGCATGGGTCGGAAACGAAATGTAAATGCGGAGATGGAACATGCCCAATAGATTCCGATTATATTTATTGTTATAGAGATAACTGCGTAGATGAACCTGCATGCGAAGCAACAAGACATTTAGACAATCCAACAGAAGAAAATTCGAAAATAATAGATAAAGACAAATGTTATTGTAATCCTACTACACCTTCTGCAGACTGGCAAGGAGATTCAGAGAAAGCTGGTGGGAAAGTATCTTATTGTTATATTAAGGGAGACGAAACAAACCCAAGAGTGCATACAGAGTTCTCTAATGCAGCAAAGGTGGTACCTTGATACATAAAACTTTTTTGGATTCTTTCCATAGAATGATAAAAAAACCAAAGCTATTAGCTTTAACCTCATCTTTAGATTTAGCTTTGATTTTTCTTTATACATTTATAAGTTATCTTGGATTTTCAGCACTTGCTCCAAGATTAACTAATATGGGGGATATAATCACTGCTAACCCATCTTTACTTACAGCTGGTTTGGGATCGGGGGCACCATTTGGTGTTTCATTAGAGGCATATGCACAATTTAATACGATTTTTAAGGAAATACTCTGGATATCTGTTATATATGTAATAATCGTTTTTGTTGTATCTTCTTCAGCATTTGCACTTAACTGGTATTATGCAAATAAATTTATCAAAAAATTAAATTTTAGGAAATTCTTTTTAAGGTTCACTTATGTTTTTGGTGTATATTATGCAGCTTTTATATTACTAGCTGTGATTTCGTTAAAATGGTCTTTCTCAACATTATTCCAGAATGAAAGAACTATCAATGCATTCCTTGTTATTATCTCTGTGATTATCATTTATTTTCTGCTTTATAGCCTATCTATACTTAGAAATAACAATTTCAGAGAAGTTTTCAAAAAGACTTTCAGAAATGCATTCTCTTTAGATTATCTTGCATCTTTTATTGTAGTTGTTGTTTTTTTCATTGCCATTGACGTCATTTCAAGATTTATTAACTGGATAACTTTTGGCAATATAGGATATCTAACTTGGGTCATTGTTACAGCACTTATGTTTATTCCTGCAATCACTTTCTGCAGAATATTTTTAATAAAAGTAATGAAGAAATAAATTAAGCGGCTTGTTGTTTATTTTGTTCATTCTTGTCATAACTATCGTCGACAAGTTTTCTAAGTTTTCCTTCTCTCTTTTTAAGTTCTGGATTTATGAATCTATTAGCGTATTGTTCTAATATTGGATCTGTGAATCTATCTCCTTCGGTTCTATACTGGCCCAAGAGTCCGAGTGTTTCATCTAGCCTTACTCTTTCTTCCAAACCTTCACCTGTTGTAGATTTGAAAAAATCTTTAGCATGAGAAAGATTATCACCATCCTGTTCTCTTCTTAACAAGTCTTGTCTTAATGTAGTCACTTTATACTCTTCATCATGTTCATATCTTGGAAGTTCATTAAGAAGCATTCTTAATACAGATCTATCATCATTAAGGAGATCTTTTATAGATCCTTCATGGTCTTTTAATTCTTTCAACAAATGTTCATAACTAACTCCATGTTTACTAAGAACTTGATTTACATAAGATTCTGTCATATGGGGGTGTTCCTTATACAAAGATGTATGATTTTTATCCTTATACCTCCTACCTATATGTTCAACTACAAGATGATTTATAAGATCTTCACCCTCATCATGTTTGTTTTCTCCCTTTAAGAAATATGATTTTGCTCTCTTATTATTTTTCTTATGAGCGCCATTTTTATTGATAAAATAATTCACAAAGCTGTCATCAACATCTTCCTTTAATCCTTTAATTTCTTCATTTCTTACACGTTGCTTATCTCTATCGATAAGACCATAATACTCTTTAAGCCCATCTTCGAATTTTTTGTCTGGCATTTTTTCTAATATCAATATACTTATTACTACACTCTTAGTTACTACTACTATATAAATATTGCTTTTTTAATGACTCTCTAAAAAACTCTCTAAAAACTCTTTTTTCTCTCTTTTTAAAAGCGAAACCTTTTTATATGGCTCACAATTCTCACGACTTGTTCATGGGGCTGTGGGGTAGCTTGGCTATCCTTCCTGGTTTGGGACCAGGTAACCCCGGTTCGAATCAGATCTCGTAGGGTCTGCGAATTTCCGGGCAGCCCCACCATTATATTTAAGGAGGAATCACAGTGGGAATTTCAAAAGATATGGGTTCAATTAAACGTTTAGGCCCAAGATATGGAAGAACCTCAAGACATATTGTAGGTAAGATTGAACATACTCAGAGAAAAAGTCATTTATGCCCTTATTGTAAAAAGGTAAGGGCAAGAAGAATTTCTGCAGGTATTTGGTTTTGTACCAAATGTAATGCAAAATTTACGGGAAGAGCTTATACAGTAGCTTCTGACCAGAAACAATCGATTATCAAAAAAGAAGTTGAAGAAGAAAAAATAGATGAAAATATCATTATTGAAGATGATAAGCAGGAAAAAGGTCAAAAATATAAGGACAATTTTGTTCCTGAAGATAAATCTGCTGTAGAAGAGGAATCTTCAGAAGAATCTGATGAAAAAGCTGAAGAAGCAGATGAAACTGCTGAAGAAGAAACAACTGAAGAAGCTTCTGAAGCAGAAGAAGAGCCTAAGGAAGAAACGACAGAAGAGGCAAACGAACAGGAAACAGAAGAACCAGAAGCGGTTGATGAGCCTCAGGAAGAACCTGAAGACAAGAAAGGGGACTGAAAATGGTAGAATACAAATGCTTTGAATGCAATAAAAAAGTAACATCAGATTTTCTTAGAAAGAAAGTAAGATGTCCGTTTTGCGGTTGTAAAATTCTCTTCAAACCAAGAGAATCCGCCACTAAAGTCAAAGCAAGATGAATTATTCAACGAAAATTTATGTTGACAATCAAAATGAGGATTTGTTTGATTTGTTCAAAGAACAAGAATCTGCACAAGATAGATCTTCAGTGACTGTAGAAAAAGAAAATAACAAACTAATGATCAATATTAAAGCAAAAGATTCAACAGCATTAAGAGCTGCTTTCAATTCAATAACAAAATTATTCACAGTATATGAGGGTGTTGAAAATGGAAAAAGAAACTGAGGAGAAAATTTCTCAATTGACACAATTGGAACAAAATGCACATCAATTTCTTAATCAAAGACAATTACTCCAAACTCAAATTCTTGAAATCGAATCTGCTCTTAACGAATTAAAAACAACAGAAAATTCTTATAAAATTATTGGAAATATAATGATTTCAGCAAATAAAGATAATCTTGAAAAAGAACTTAAATCAAAAGAAGAAATGCTTAATATGAAGGTTAATTCTATAGAAAAACAGGAAAAAAAAATAAAAGAAAAAGCTTCTGAGTTACAGAAAGAAGTCATGGAGAAGCTTAAGTAGGTACAGTAAAATGGATAAAATACATGAAGTTATAAAAGCCCTTGAAGAGATGAGTACTGACACAACAATCACAAAAAATGTTAAAACCAAAATCCAAGCGACTTTAGTGGCATTAAAAGAAGATATTGAAATTTCTCTTAGAGTAAATAAAGCATTACACGAGCTCGATGACTTAACAGATGATATCAATATAGAACCTTATACTCGCACACAACTTTGGAATGTTGTTTCTATGTTAGAAATGATTTGACAAAAGTTTTTAGCTGATTCTCGACATCTTTTGATGTGTCAATGATTTCATGTATTATATTGAGGGGTTCGTATTCTTTTTTCAATCTTAAATGGGCTTTCCATCCAACTCCTTCTTTTTTAGAGAACCTTTCTGAAGAGCGTTTCTTTATTATCTCATCAGGACATGTTACATACAGAACATAATATGGCATTTTCAGTTTTTCTGCAATTGAAATTAGCAAATCCCTCTGTTTTTTCTTGGCAAATGCACCATCGACAATGATAGAATTTCCCGATTTTAGCATGTGTTCAGTGATTAATGCAAATGTATTATAACAAATTTTCAACTCAAATTCATTAAAAGGAATATCTTTATCCTTATTGGATGGATTTTCAAAAATTCTATTTATTGTTTGATCTACAGACACAACAGGAGCTTTTACAATTTTGCTTAAATAATTTGCAGTAGTTGTTTTACCCGTTCCTATATTTCCACAGATAATGAATAATATAGGTTTCATTTTCCTCTACTTTTCTTCCTCTTAACAACATTACTCTTTGTTAAATTAGAATTAGGAACATTAATAATATCACCAGATTTTGTTTCTATTCTTGTCTCAATCAGATTGATATGTGTAATTTTTCCTTCTATATTGTCCAATTTTATAATATCTCCTTCATGTAGAAATTCTTTATTATGAATCATTATACCAGCTATGGCATTTGGAATAAAATCTTTTATTCCCAAAAAAATTGACAATATAATTATCACCATAACTGCAGCGGAGATGATATTCAGTACATCTGTCGTTAAACCAATTTGATTTAATGCCATGATTACAGTTACAAAATATATGAAATATGTTATAAAAGTGCCAATTACTTCTTCAACAGGTATTTTTACCCCAACTGCTTTCTTGACTGATTGGTCTACATTCATTTCCCTTAACAGGCTTTGAACAAGTTTGCCGGCTAATTTACCGAATATGAAGCCAATTAATAGGATAATAACAGCAACCACAAGCTTTGAAACTATTCCT
>CAZZGN010000033.1:0-10839 GCA_964654165.1 uncultured Methanosarcinales archaeon
CAGTTTTAACATCTCCTTCAAGATAATCTTTGAATTCCTTATACTTTCTAAACTCATTCTCTGTTAAAGCTGAGTATAACGTATCTCCTTCTGAGATTTGCCTTCCAACTGTAACATTTGGTAAAGAAACAGCAACTTGTTTTCCTTTCTCAGATTCATTAACAGATTTATTTTCAGATTGAATCTGTTTTACAGAAGTCAGTGTTTTTCCTTCTTTCATTAACTGACATCCAACTTTTAATGTACCACTAACAACTTCTACACCAACAACAGCTGGATTGTTCTGTCTGAAAATATATCCTTGCAAAATTTCTATTCTCACTGGTCTTGTCAATCCATCAAGTTCTTTAGTTTTGATTGATATTTTCTTTTCCTCACGCCATTTGACAAAATCGTCAAGAATTTTGTAAATTATGTCTCGTGTGATTATTTTAATATCATCTGAAGATTCTCCTTTGACATTAAATCCTAATATAACCGCAGACAATGGATCTGACTCGAGGTTGCTTTCAGCATCAGTTATATCTTTTTTCGTTACATCTCCCACCATGGCTTTTCTTATGGAAATATTACTTTCCTGCAGTAATTTCAACAACGCTTCTAAGCTACCAAGAGAATCGGCTTTTACAATAACCCCCTGTCCCTCAGTTTCGATAATAACTTCCTCTATTTCTTTCTGAATTTCTTCCTTTACTTTTTCAATCTCATCACAACCACACGCCATGATCGGCATTCCAGCTATAACATTTTCAATTTCCTTTGCTGATATCTTAACCCCTGTAGCTGCAACAGCTTTTTTAACAGAGTTGAATTTTGATTTCTTATCTCTCATTTCAGAAAGTGGATTTGGTTCGAATAATGCCTTAATTTTTGTAACAATAGGTTCATTCATAGAGCCAATAACAATTGTATCTCCGACATTAAGTGTACCATCATATATTATTGTATCCATAGTCATGCCAAGTCCCTTTTCCTCTTTAATCTCAAGTATTGTTCCTTTAGCAGGACCATCTACATTCAGATTTAAGTTACCTTCAAGATATCTCTGAGCTAATCCTATGAGCATCATAAGAAGCTCTGGAATTCCAATGCCTAACTTAGCACTACATGGAACCATTACAATTTGTTTTGTGTAATCGCTAACCCTATCATATCTATCACATTCAAAGCTAAAGAGCTCATGTACCTTCCCCATGATCTCATAAAGTTTTTTATCAATCAACTGCTGTACATCTGGAACTTGATTTGCAATTATTTCATTGAGGCAAGTTCCCTCATTTTTGAACCCAGGAACTAAATCCAATTTGTTAAGGGCTATGATAAAAGGGGTTTTATAACTCTGAAGAATTTTTATGGATTCTTCTGTTTGAGGCTTAACTCCTTCATTAATATCTATCACTACAATAGCGATATCAGCTAAGTTGCCACCTCTTTTCCTAAGAGAGGTAAATGCTGCATGTCCTGGTGTATCTATAAAAAGCAAACCAGGGATTGTTATATCTTTATTCAAAGATTTCAAAAGAGTTCCACATAATTTTTTTACAGTATCTACTGGGATTATTGAAGCACCGATTGCCTGTGTAATGGCTCCTGCTTCATTAGCTACGATATCACTACTTCTAATATAATCTAAAATTGTACTCTTTCCATGGTCCACATGACCAACAACTGAACAAACAGGACTTCTCGTTGCCATTTCATTATTAGAAAACTTGATTTGCTTTTAAAGTTTATGCTATAATCCATGGTGCTTCTTAACTAATCTCTCAAACACTATTGGGCTTATAACTGTGGTTGCGAATGACATGAAGATCAAGACTGAAAACAAATCAATTGAAATTATCCCAGCAGTAAGCGCCAAAGTTGCTATCATGATATCTACTCCGCTCCTAATATTCATTCCCCAACCGATAATAAAACCTTCCCACATTCTTCCCCTTGCAAGACGATTACCCAGCAAAGAACCAATCATCTTTCCGCTTATTCCCAAAGCCACAAAAAGAAGTGTAATAAGCGGTGCCTCAAAAAGAATTGAAAGATTCACATTTAATCCTATCCATATGAAAAAGAAAGGTGCAAAAAAACCAAACGTTGTCACTTCAATTACATCTGTAATAGATTTTTCTTCCTTTTGCTCGTATTTATCCCCACTCAAGAGGGTGTGCCTTATAATAATCCCGCCAAAAAGTGAACCCAATATAGAACCTCCAAGATCAAGAAACTGTGTAACCATTGCAAGAAATAAAATTATCATCACAGAAACCGCAAAGAAATTAATTGTTGATTTTTCTTTTTCAACTAATTTCATTATTTTTGGAACTATAAAATAACCTATAATAAAAATAACTCCTGCAAAAAGGGCCATATCTAATATTTTCCTTAAAACAACAAATCCTATTTCTCCGGATTGAGACGTTCCTGGAATAAAAGCGATAAGACCGCTAATTAAAAGTATTCCTAATATGTCATCTATTATGCCTGCTTCTATTACTGTCTCACCGATTGTTGATTTAATAAGGTTCAGTTCCTCGAGGAGTTCTATTATCACTCCCTCTGCTGTAATAGATAAACATATTCCAACTACAATAGCAACTAAAAATATATTAGAACCTGATACAAAGGAAGCAAAAATGCCTGTTTTGCTTATCAAAACAACTGCCAAAAACCCCAACAAAAACGGAATAAGTGAGGCAAACAATCCCACTAAAAATGATCTCTTCGATGTTTTTTTAAAATCTCTTAAATCTATTTTAAGGCCGACAAAAAACATAAGAAATATGATAGCTATATCTTTGATGAAATTAAATATCTCTATTGTACCTCCAGTACTGATTAATCCAATCAAAGGTTTTTGAGCAAATATAAGTCCCAATATAATCGGACCCAATACTTTAGGCATTTTCAACTTATAGAAAAGTTCTCCTAATAGGAAGGAAGCGGTCAATGCAATAAACATTAGTGCTATTATTTCCATTTTATATGAAAGGTATGTCTTTTTTTGATTTTATTCCATAAACATATATGTAATTCCAAAACATACCCTTTTCTCTTATCACTCTAACAGAGAATCCTGCATCCCTAAATATTGACTCAATAACTGAATTGTGTGATAACCATTCTACATTTGGTATTATCTTAAAAAAATCTCCAAACTCAACAAAACATAATTCTCCTCCCTCAGGCAGTATTGTGTAAATATCAGCAAGAACTTTCTTAATATCCTGGATGTAACCAAGCATACCAACTGAGATTACAGCATCAGCATACGGGATTGATGGGTGGATTCTTATCATCTGTTGCTCATCATGCAGGGTCTGAACCTGTGCATGATCCATGGGATTTTTCTTTCTATGTTTGTCTACTCTGCTTTGTGTTATATTAAGATGCTTAAGTGAAATATCTGTAGCATAAACTCTACCCCTAGGACCAACAGCTTTCGCAAGCAGAAGTGTCAAAGTTCCGACGCTGCAACCATATTCCAACACAGTCTTTCCCTTTATATCACCAAAAAGATTGAAAATCTTCTCTCTCACCTTGATAGGAAGGGATATTCTTTCTGTTAAAAGCGCAAGATAAGCGAAAGAATCATTTATTTTGACTATTGCTTTAGGATCATAATACATTTCAATTAAGAAGTATAAAGGTATTCCTAATCCGACAAGGGACAAACCAAATCTTAATGTGTTCCACGCACCACCTGTATTTGTAATCCACATAAAGATCAAAAATAACAAAAACAATATTACAAAAATTGCCCCTGGACCCACTAAAGGAGCTTTATAATATCTTGGATGAGTAGGAAGCTTTCTTCTTAATATCAATACACTGGCAATCACAAAAGAGTATATAACAAGTACCAAAGGCACTAATAGTTGAAGGAGAAATTCATATGATTCGAATCCTGCCACGACAATTGCAACAGTTAATACTGTTTGAAAAGCAATTGCCTTGTGAGGTGTTTTATTTTTTGGGTGTATTTCTTTAAATTGGCCAAGAAGAAGTTTATCTTCAGCCATTGCGAGCAACAATCTTGGAGCTGAAACAATCCATCCTGCAACTGACCCAATTATGGAGAGATAAACAAGCATTACAAAAATTGATTCTCCGATATTACCGTAAAAATGTGTTCCCAACATTATTAAAGGCGAGGTGCTCATTCCGAAAATATCCCAGTGGACATTCCCTAAAGAGATTAAAACAAAAAGCAGTGAGATTAACCCAATAACCACTGTGGATGTTATTAATACCTTTGGCATTACTCTTTCCCCATTTTTTGTTTCTGCGGCAAGAAACGTCGCTGTTTCCCATCCAAAAAATGTTTCAGCAATGAAGAAAATAGCTACAACAATTGATAACAATCCGAAAGGAAGAAAATTATATACCCCTGTAGAGGATACTGCTATACTTGAAATATCTAAATTTATCAAACCAGGGATGATGAGAGAAAGCAATGTACCCATAGTTATGATTCCAAAAGCAACTAACATAGTCGCGCTTGTTTTGATTCCTTTGTAAGTTATATAATTAAAAATCAATATAAAAAATATACATATGGCAAGCTTGATATATTTTGAATGAATTAAGAAACCGCTTATTGAAGCCATCCCTGTTAATGGGAGAAGATATTGAATTGCCCCGACAACAAGCATGGCAATTGTCATATTTCCCGCTAAAATTGTCATCCAGCCTATAAGAAATGATGGAAAACGACCATATGCCTGCTTGCAAAATTCATATATTCCTCCTGACTTCGGAAACATTGATGTAAGTTCAGCAAATATCATGCTGATATAGATTGCAACCACCGCAAGGATTGCCCATGACACCAAAGAGGCTGGTCCTGCTTCTCTAACCCCGAGTGCAGGTAGAAAAAATATCCCTGTTCCCAGTATGGAATTGATAGTAATCAATAATATAACTGGATAGCTTAGAGATTTCTCTAGTTTATTCTCTACCATACTCTTATTTATCGAAGATTGATTTAAAAAGAATCATAAAAACTGTAAAATAGTAACATGTAAAGATATTTAAAGAGTGTAATTTCTCCATAATCTATGAAATCCTTATTTATAGAAACAAAATACACAAAAGAAATCAAAATTCCGAAGAAAGTCTTAGAGGGTACTCCTGACAGATTATGTTTATTTACAACAGTTCAATTTGTTAATCAAATAGGTGATTTTGTCAAACAATTAGAAGGAAAAGAAATAACCCTACTACAACCTGAACATGCAGTTTACAAAGGACAATTGTTAGGTTGTGCAATTCAAGAAATTAAAGGTGATTTTGATGCTTTCTTGTACATTGGAGATGGTCTTTTCCATCCGAAAGCCCTCGCCTTCAAGAATAAAAAACCAATTTTTGTATATAATCCTATGACAGATAATTTGTTTGAACTAGACAGAAAAGAGATAGAACAAATATTGAAAAGACAGAAAGGAGCATTGCTCAAATTCCATGCCTCGAACAATATTGGAATAATCATATCAACAAAACCTGGACAGCATTTCCCAAATAAAGCTGATAAATTAAAAGAAAAATATCCAGAAAAAAAATTTTACATATTTGTTACAGACAGTCTAGATTTCAACGAAATTGAAAATTATCCATTCATAGATGTTTTTGTAAATACAATGTGTTCAAGAATTGCTTTAGATGACACAAATAAAATAAAAAAACCTATAATCAACGCCGACGAGCTTTTTTAGCTTTGCTTCCTCTCATTATCTTTATCTCTTCTTTCAACAACTTTGTCTCAGCAATCTCATCCTTAATAATTTCTTTAAGGAGTTTTGTCTCTTCCAACTGGCGTCTGCTAGCATCAACACCCATGCTCAAAAGTATAAAAAGAACCAAGAGCATCAACCATGAAAATATTGTACTCATCATTGCCCAGCTGATATGGCCATCGATAGCATATAAAGTACTCACAATTTTGAATCCAAAATACGTCAAACCGACACCGACAAGAAGTATTATTATCTCAAAAATGCTAGATTTGAAATCAGACGTCATTTTTTTCGGCATAACCAAAATATCACAAAAATAGTATTTAAATGTTTCTAAGAACATGACGTAGTAACAATATTATGCACTCCTATCAAATCCGAGCTCAAAACTCCCAACAAGGTGCTTTTTCTGAGCAACAAAATGTTCAGATTTCTTACTAAAGAAATAGACATTGTATTCTACTTCTATCGAAACTTCGTCAAGCGACAAGACAGAACTTATCTCTTTCAATATATCTTTCTCTCTTTTTGCATATTTTTGATTAATTACAACATCTAATTCAACTTTATCACAATCTCTGACTATAAAGAAATTTTGAATATTATCTCTGTCAATAGTAAAGAACCACTTCTCAACCACATCATCCCTATATGCCCGTTTCATATTTAACTGTATACGTTTGCTTTTCTCCTTCATTAATTTTGTAATCTCATTTTGTGTTAAGTCTTTCTCTTTTTTGAGCTGAAGAATCATCCTCTCTGCCTCATCCCTTGTCTGGGCAGAGTATTCTTCTGTATAATTAAGGTGATCGAGCATATAATACCCTCTATAAATCATCCATCCTTCACCAGAATCTCTTGCCTCAAGACGAACAGAAACCTTTCCTTTCTTCTCATAGCAAATCAGTTCTTCCGTACTAGATATTTTTTCCCACATTTTAAGTTTGATTGAGTATTAAGAAGGAATATATAAAGATTTTGCAAGTCTAGTCAATAGTTGTTGTAAAATCATCACCCTTAACTTGATAAGGTCTTTTTCCATCTCTGTTTTCATTAATGCCAATAACTTTTCCAATTAAGATGATGTGATCTCCTGCTTCAAACTCATTTACAAGCTCACACTCTAAATGTGAAAGCGCTTCTTTAATCCTCACACAATCTATTTTTTCACATTCTTCTTTTGTTAATCCTGTTTTCTCAAATTTGTCCATATGTTTACCAGAGTTTCTACCACAAAAAAGAATTTCATCTTTTAAATCAAATGGCATAAAATTAACGCAAAAACATTTGCTTTTTTCTATTAGCTCATAAGAAAATCTATTTTTATCAATAGCTATTGCATACATCATAGGATTAAAAGAAACTGGCATGTGCCATGATAAAGTCATCATGTTGTCTTTTTCTACTTCTTTACCCATGATTTCAGTTTTCTCAGATGAAGTTACTAAAATAACTTGTCTTGGATAAGCTATGTTTTTCATAAGAAAATTAAAACAAATGGAAGTATAAAAAGTTATTTAAAAAAATAAAAAAGATTATGACCAAGCATAACCATTCCAATTATGGATTTCTTCAATATATTGCTGCCCAGACTTTACATAACCAGATGCATTCCACTTGAATGTGTAGTCACCTTGTTCACAACCAGTAATAGGCGGGTTTGAATTCATAGGATAATTGCAATGGATATATGGGATGCCTTCTCCAGTCAATGTTTCTCCATTTGGAGTATTGATCTCATAGCTTGTAAATTCTGAATAAGGTCCATTGATGTATCCTCTATTCTGCACGTGAATATAATCATCTGCTCCTTCGAAATACCCTGAAATTGCTACATCAAAAGCATAGTTTATAAAACCCAGTGAAATAGGATTTTTGTAAAAAGATATTTCGTCGCCAAGCTCTTCGTAATTATTTAGAAACCATGTCCCATACATGAAACTCTGTTGCAATGCTTGAATGTCCCAATCCATTCCTAGTGAAACTGTCCACAGGTTTATTGGAGGAATGTAAAGGAATTCTATTGAATGAGGCATTGTTGATTCATTAAGTGGGTCTGAAGATGATGAACCCACGCTTATAATAAAAGATTTATTGTAGAAATTAGAATGGCCTGAGCCCACAACATCCGGTGCATAAGCAAACGAATCTCCCCAAGACATATTTGCAGACACAATATCATTTTCATCATAATTATACTCCAATCCTCCTCCTTGATTGAATGTATGTCCTGCTGTAAATATCTTCTCCGAAGTCAAAGAAGGTTCATTGTATTTTTTTGAGCTTTTCGATAAGAAGACAGAGTCATAAAAAGAATTGTTCAACACAAAAAATTCATAACCACGTAAAGCATAACCACATTTACCTGCACTTATAGATGTCGTAAAAGACATTGATACATTAATAAAATTTGTTAAGGGTTGTGTTGCGTACCCTGCAAGAGTCTCATAAATCTGCAGACCTAAATCTGAAGATAGATTTTCATAATTAGTGATAACTTTTGTCGCTTCGTTCTCATCAATAACAATTGAATTTTGTGTTCCAGGATAAATATCCCCCATCAAGACTGTTTTATGTGCTTCATCTCTGTCCGGCAACAATTTATAAGTGTTTGAGATATAAAGTATCTCTAAATCTTCACCAGATAACATTTCTACTTGAAATTCTGCATTATTTCCGTTAATAATGAAGAAAGATTTTCCTCCAACACCATAAATGTTGAGATGCCCGTATTTTCTCCATTCTTCAAATCCATAATCCTTGCCGATAATAGTAAAATTAACAATTCTTGAATTCTTAAAGTGGAAAGGGACCAATTTTGTCGCTACAACAGGTGCTGTAGGAGAACAAGAAATTGACTCTGATATTTCTATCGCACCATAATACATCCCATATTGAAGATGACTGAGAGTATCAATATCAAGAGTAAGATTGGATGTTGAATTCGCATCAATACAGATAAAATCTTCTGATATATCATAATACACTTGTTGAATTGAATTACTAGTTAGTCTTCCTCCGTTTGAAACCCCAATATAATATCCCCTAGCATTGTTCCCCCTATTATTAAAATGCAAAACGAAAGGTTGCGTATTCCCATTGATTAATTCAATCTCTACCATCGCAGGAGTTATCATTGTAGTTGATTCAAAAGAATTTAATACATCCATTCTTCCTGTGCCCATTTCTAATAGATTTAAACCAATTGGATCTGAATTTTGCATCAGCAATGCCTTAACTTCTTCAGGTTCAAGCGTATCATCATATTGGAGCAATAAAGCAGCAGCCCCTGCTACATGTGGCGTTGCCATGCTTGTTCCACCAATAGAAATGTGATCATCATCTATACATTGGCTTCCGCTCAACCAATCACCATGTTGAGCTGCACAGATACTATAACCTGGAGCGACCAAATCAGGTTTAAGAGTGAATACATCAGTTGGTCCTCTGCTACTAAAATAAGCTAAACCATCATAATCATCTGATGCGCCGATTGTTATAGCTTTTCTTGCACATCCAGGACAACCTACTGTATTGTAAGAGGGCCCTTCATTTCCTGCTGCAATTACTGCAACAACTCCTGCATCAACAGCATTATCGATTGCAATTGCAGACGGATCATCATCAGGATTTCCATAAGATGACCCAAGACTCAAACTTATAACATCATGATGATCTGATAGATCCCCATCTTGATTTGGATCCATCGCCCGTTCTATAGCTGTAATGACAGTACTCGTACTTCCACTACCACTTGCACTAAGAACTTTGTAAGCATATATTGTTGCTCCAGGCGCAACTCCTGGAAGAGCATTGCCTCCAGCAGTGCCGTTCCCCGCAGCAGTTGCAGCACAATGAGTTCCGTGGCCATGATCATCCATTGGATCACTGTCATAATTGACAAAATCATAACCTCCTACGACCTTACATCCTGCTCCAAAGCATCCGCCAAGATCAGCATGTGTGTAATCAACACCCGTGTCAATGATTGCAATTTCAATACCTGTACCATCTATTGGATTTCCTAAACTATCTACGTAATTAACCAAAATATCATCTGCATTAATCAACGGAACAGAAACATCTAAGAAAGCATTGACTTCTCTATCAATATATACCTTCTTTACTTCAGGTAATGCTTCTATTTCTTCCATTGAAGAATCAGTTTCTACAGCAAAACCTGAAAAAGAATTATAAAATCTTTTTTTAACATCTCCTTTTGATATAATATTTAATCTATCTAATTCATTAACGACTTCTTGGGTGGTTGATTCAATTGTTGCCTTTCTGGTCGCCATCTCGGAATTATAAAGCCCAGTTATTTGTGCAGCTACTGCTTCTCCTTGTGTATTTTCAATTTCGGCCAAAAAAGTTTCATAAACACTGGAAACTGGTTGTTCTTTAAGCTCAACTATATATTTTTCTTTCTTTGTAGAATATCCAATAGACTCCTTGAACATTAATGCTTGCCCGTTTAAATTCTCACTTGAAGCCATAACTTTATTTTCAACTACATCAACAAGAACATATTGTTCTCCTTCAGAAAATGTAATCGTAGCACCGCTAAAATCATCAACTTCCAATGTTTTTTCCTCTCCGTCTGTAGTTTTTATAAAAACTGAACCCTGCATAGGATCCTCGGTGCATTCATCATAGCTATATACGCATCTCCCTTCTTCACACCTATTCATATCCCATCCGCAATAATAAGTTGTGTTATAAATCATACCATTCATGCATTCATATTCTATCAGATTATAATCATCTGAACAGAAGTCAGTATAATTTTCTCCCAGATAAGTTGCAGTTCCTTGGATATTTGTATTAAAACCACCATCACTGTCAATGCAACTTAAAGGCGTGTGTACACAAATGTTATCATCACATTTATCAAGAGTGTAAGGATCATTATCATCACAATCTTCATTATAAATACATTCTAACTCTTCATATACACATTCATTATCGACGCAATAATCTAAAGTATAATCATTATTATCATCGCAATCACTATCATTTACACATTCAAAACTGCCGCAATCTGCTGGACATGTGTCTTTTTCAGAAGGCATACAAATACCATCACCGCATACTGGTCCTTGCCAACATC
>CAZZGN010000034.1:0-1636 GCA_964654165.1 uncultured Methanosarcinales archaeon
CTTTCGGAATTCCTTCAACCGCTTATCTATGGTATAGCCATTATATGTCGGCAACATAAATATCATTTATCCATCCCCCCGCCTAAGCATTTCTTTTCAAAAAGAAAAAGGAATGTTTTAACCTGTGAAAAAGGTGTGTATATTTTTGCAACCGGACTTCACTTTATTTCCGTTAGTGTAAGATTTAGTAAGGTAGCTTAAGAGGATTTAAAAGAAAAATCCTTGAAAAGGCGAAGAAAAAAGGTGTAGACTTCCTAAGAATCAAAAACAATTCTAAAAAGGAGGTCAATGTGGTTAAGACATCGCCCCAAAAAGGAAGAACTACACCTGATAAAAATATAACAATAGTGTTTCCTGAGGTCAAGATAAATATTAGTGCAGAAGGATTAACGTTAGAAGCGTTGGAAGAAATGATCTTTGAAATAATGCGAGCAATAGGCCAAAAAGCATTCAAAGAGACGTTAGAGGCATATGACAGGATGCTAAGGAAAAAACGATTGCCAGGAGCGTTAAAAAATATTGGTAAAAAGCTGAAATATATTCAAACTCGGATAGGCGAGGTAAAATACCTACGGACATTGTACAAAGAAAAATCAACAGGAAAACCTCGCTATTTATTGGATGAGCAATTAAAGATGTGCAGGAATCAAAGGATGAGTTTAAAGATATCGCAGATATTCGGTGCGTTGGCATCTGTTGAGGCGTATCGAGGAGTAGCAGAACAAATCAGTAACTTAATAGGGATAAGATATAGTCATGAGGCAATACGTCAAAACATTATAAAAGAAGGATTACGAATAGAATCGAAAGAAGAAAAAGAGTTTAAGAAAGTAAAATTATTAGATTATCGAATGCCGAAGGAAATATCAGAAGTTTTGTATACAGAAACAGATGCGACATATATACGAAAGCAGAATAAAGGAAAAAAGAAGAATAATAAAAAGAGACATTTTGAGGTAAAGATAGGACTTAATTATACGGGAAAAGAAAGCCGATATAAGACAGGAAATAAAACATCAAAGAAACTGATGAATAAAAGAATATACGTCGGTATAAAACCTGGTCGAAATAAATTTTTAGAAAATTTAAGTTATCTTAGCGAGCAGAATTATGGATTAAGCGCGGTTAAAAAGAGTTATTTTGGTGGTGATGGAGATCGATGGATACGATCAGGGCAGAAAGAATATTTTCCACGCTCAGAATATTTATTATGTTTATATCATTTATTTCAACGATTGCGGGAAGCTCTACCAAGAAAAAAAGAGAAACAAAAAATATTAAAAGAGCTGTTTGAAAAAAATGACATTGATAGCGTCTTAGCTGAGTTACGGCAAGAACGAGATCAGACCGACGACGAAAAAGAACGTAAATTAATATTAGAATATTACGTTTATGTAAAAAATAATCGTGCAGGCATTGAAGCGTCGATACGGATTAGAATGAATAAAAAAGATCATAGCGCTGGGACTGTAGAACCTAATATTGATAAAACAATTGCGCATCGATTTAAAAAACGGGGAATGAGTTGGAGTGAGGATGGAGCATCTGCATTATTAAAAATACGACAAGTTATTTTTAATGGCGAGTGGGATGATTGGTGGTATGAGAAGCGTGATAAAAAAATAGAAATAAAGGC
>CAZZGN010000034.1:1646-10724 GCA_964654165.1 uncultured Methanosarcinales archaeon
AGAGCCGTTAAGCGCAAAACGAGCGTGCATGCGACAGGATGTAATGCCGTATATTGAAGCGACATTGCCGTGTTATCGGGGTCCAAGTCATAGTAAGCCATGGATTGGCGTGCTCAGAGAGCTTTCGAGAGCCAATTTGCTTAGGGACAAAATAAGATAATGACATACTCTTAAACTCAAACATAACCTGATTTACGAGGTGCGTTTAGAGATTAAATTGAAATCGTGAGAATAAACATAAGCATAGGAAGTTTACATTTTTTTGACCACAAAAATAAAACTACCTACTAAAAGTTGACACAGACTTTATTTCCTTTCAAATTTACTTAAACGAAACCATATGATAGAATATACAAATTATGAAAATCTCAAAAGAAACTGAACAAATAATTAAAAAAGCAATTGATAATGCTCTAGATCGAAAGAGCAATCCTGACTCCCCGTATAAAAATCAGCTCAATAAAAAGAACTTATCTGCAAATGTATTAACTGAATACATCCTCTTTAAAATTAAGTCAGCTCAAGAAATAGATCAAGAAATAGATCACGAAGAGATACTTGAAAAAATCAATATACTATATGACATTTCACCAAAAGCCACCGAACTGTTTGATGCAATATTCCTCTTTTTAGAAAAAAATACTCTCCTCAACTCTACAATCCCAATCAATATACAAGAAAAATATGTAACCATACTTATTAAAATCTGTAAAAATAATCTCCCTCTACCCATAACGGAAGACATGTACTGGTCAAAAGAAAAATTCTTTCCGGAGAATGTTTTGTTAAAAATATCTTTAGAATTTAATTGCTACCCAGACGCAACAATTTCATATTATGAAAAACGGCTTATAGAAGACCCTAATGACATGGATATGAGCCTCTACCTCATTCTTTTATACTCTCGCTACGACCAATACAACAAATCAGCAAAGCTCATTTTAACACTAAGTGATTTTCAACATCCATGTTTTGTAGCCAACAACCAGCAATATATCGTATCCATATTTAATGAATATCCTCTTTTAAAAGAAAAAATCATAAGTGCTTTAAAATATACTATAGATAACTTTTCCTTGCCTATTCAAACAATAGCGTTTCTTGGGGAAACATTATTTCACCTTGCAGATTTTGACGGATCAAAAGAAATATTCCTAAAATTAATTAATTCATTCACCGAAAGACAAAAACAATACCATTTCGCACTTGATCTAAGCATCTACTTTCCCATATTCACTTCTTCTTATCAAATTGATCAAAGCAGCCCGGCAGATAACTTAATCAGCGAAAAAGATAAAATGCTTATTTCTAGATATAAAGACTTATCAAAAAAAGAAAAGCTCCTAGCCGACAAAACCCTTTATAAAGCAATCCAACAACTAAAAGAGGACACACTCCTCCTAGAAAAGCTAAAGTATCTGAGGGATTTTAGATCGCGTATATCACCAAACACTCATAATTTCATTATCTCCCTATACATCACACACATTCTCAAACGAAAAATATGCCCTGAGAAAGATTTAATAACAAATAATGACCTTCAAAAATTAGGAACTGGCAACTATTCAGCATTAAAAAATCCATACATTGATAAACTGGACATCAGATTATTAAAGAATAAAGAGGAAATCACAAAACTAAACGACCTTCTAATAAGAGACGTATATTGTATAATCACATGGGATTTTATTATATACAGAACACAAGGTGTTATCAGCCATATTTCTGGGCTAGAATACCTTCACAAAAATGATTTCTCCCTTGCACTAACATCCCTTACCCAGTCATACAAGATCTATGAAGACACCGATATTCTTCTCGAAAACGTATTCAACTCTAACCTTCAAAGCATCTTTTTTTCATCACACAGACAGCTAGAAGGAATTATAAAAAAAGTTAACCTCCTGAGTGAACTGAATAGCATATTTGAACTTAAATCTATTCGCGCAATAAGAACACACATAAATAACATCTCAGAAAATATGGAATTTAATGACAAAACCGGATTGTTTGCTGACACAGGAATCAATAACATGCTTTTAATCAAAGATTCTTTGGTCGAAACAGTGACTCTACTTAAAACTGCCCTTGATTTCAAACCAAGTAATTATTTCAATATAAATCGGTGTTGTTTACTTGCACTTAACTCTGGTCAAATAAAACTCAAAAAATTCCTAGACTCAATAATCAACTTTACCTACAAACTGCAACAATATCCCAATCTCGAAGAAGCTATCAAAGACGAAAAAAACCTAATTGAAGAGTTTTCAGAAGTAGAAAATGACTATAAGAAGATATTAGAATCATTAAACCAACTGAACAAAAAGGCTGATCATCAGATTCAAATAGGAAAAGAAGTTCAGAAATCAATTCAAGATCCAAAGCCAACAGATCATTTCCGATACAATTACAAAATGAAACTTATTCGTTATAAAAATAAAAAAGGATTACTCGAAATTTTTCGAAGCCATCAAAAAATAGCAATAAAGATAACTGAAATCCAAACAGACATGTTGTTGATTATGGCAAAAAATGCAAAACAACGAGACAAAAGAAAGCCCGACAAAGACAAAGGATGGACAAGCGCGCACAACTTCATTGAAAACGTCAATGCATGGAACCTTGAAAGCACACAAGAAGACCAGGTAAGAACTCAAATAAATGCTATTCGAGATAAATTCAAAAAAAACACCATAAGCAGGGACCTCATAGAGACTAGCAACTCTTCCGGCTACAAAATATCCACCCACCCAGATAACATAACTATAGAAAAATAATTGTCTAAATTAATATATTTTCTTAACTGCTCCATTAATACATCCTTAAACACCCCCCCATCACTAACAAATTAACCTTCTCAATACCTAAACAAAAACCATTAAATAAATAACATATCCTTCTTAGCGTTTAACGCTTTCAATTTCACCTCGTTATTTTCAATACTCTCTCAATACCTCCATTGCAAATCTATCGTAAATATATGCCCTATAATACTTTATAACTTTTAATTTCATTATAAATTAGTATGTTGTCAGCACTTATAACCCATCTCTTTGTGTGTTTTACTAAGGTTGTAAAACAAAAACATCAACCTAAAAGAAACACACATGCATACAGGAAGACACAAAACTCAAGCGAAAGTTAGCCTCAAGAATAAACAGGCTAGCTCTGCGCCTTCTAACAAATCTGATGAGTATGTCGCAATATGGGTTCTGGCTAAATTAGGATGGAGCAACCGCAGAATAGCTCGCCTTAAATTGCCCACATCGCACCACACCATAAGTGACCATCTATCAGAAGCTTGCGATCAAATAGAAAACCATGATTTGCCCATTTTAGCTAAAGAAGAAAAGAAGATTCGCATTATTCCATGTGGATCTTCAAATGACATTGATTACATTCACGGAAAAATTAACGCCAATAAAAAAGAGGAGGTAAAAAATACTAAGGAGGAAGAGCCCGAAGTAGCAGTGGGAGGGGAAGCCTCCACAAAAGAACAAGAGCGGGGGCAAAAAAATAGTCAGGCTCTTCCCCTCCCCCTCCCAACTAAAAACCAACATTTTAATTTTTAAAGAAAGGAAAAGAAATGAACCGTTGCCTCAGATGTTACAACTATTTTGAAGATTGCACATGCGAAAAAGAAGAACAAAGTTCTAATAAATTTAACTACATTAAAGTTCAGCCAATAAATCCACCCTGCACTGCATGTGGTGGATCTGGATGGAAAAAAGATTTAGTAGGAATGGGCTGGATGCCTTGTCACTGCTCAAACTATCGAATATAAACAACTTCAAATAGATGTGGGTATCTGCAATTAATATGCAGATGCCCCTACACGGGAGAATATTTTTATGGACTCAAACGAGCTTGAACAACTCATAAATCAAAGTGGAAACATTGCGGTAAAGCAGGACAACACAACATCCATCTACCTTGATGAGTACATATCCCGCAACGGAAAATGCTATGAGAGACATTCTAAAACTCACATCGTAGATGGTGAAAGCATCACTGAAATTACCTTGATACATAGAAAATTTCATTGCGGGCATATTTCAAATGGAGAAAAGAATTTTGGTATGGAAATATTTGAAAAACCAAACAACAAAGCCCTACACGACACATACAAAAAACAAGGATTCATCATTGTTTGCTCAAAATGTGTACGTGAATGCAACAACTGCGGAAGCGGCACATCCACTATATCTGGAACAAAAGTTGATAACGCATGGTACTGCCGGAAATGCGCAGGAAAAAGTTTCCTTTCAGAAACAATAAACAATATTAAAAGTTTATTCAAAGACAGGAGCAACTGGTGGTGATAAATAACCTACAAAGCATAAAAGACAAAATTGATTTCTACGATCTCTGGAAAGATCCCAAAATCCTCATATCTTTTATCTCTTTAGCAAGAAATCCTGAAGACACAACAACCGCATTCCACCTTAATCAGCTCATAAAAATCCATCCAAAAGTATTAAAAAAACAATTATCAAACAACCCCTTCCCCTGCCCAGAACCAAAGCCATATAAGGAGGATGATATTCTTCTTGGAACAGATGAAAACAACAACCCATACTATATAAACGCTAAAAGCTTTGTAAAAATTCTTCTTGTTATGGGAGCAATTGGTTTTGGAAAAACCTATGTAACGCTAAACATAATTTTACAACTCCTCGCACAAAAAGTACGTTTACTCGTAATTGATTTCAAAAAAGATCTTCGCGGAATTGCAGCAGGTGCAAATTTAGTATTTCTTCTTTTTTGCGAAAAACCCAACTTCCAATGGAACCCACTTCAAAAGATAGAAGGCTTAACCAGAAAAGAACAATGGCATATATTTGCCAATTGTTTATCTGAAACTACCTACCTCAGGCAAGGAAGCAGTGCAATTCTGCATGAAGCACTTAATGAATTATCCAAAAACGAGGATAAAGAAATAACGATTAAAGAATTATACGAACATATCAAATATAAAAAATTCTCTACTGCTCGAGAAAATGAATGGAAAGCAAGCATCTTAAGAGGTCTACGAACAATTCTCCTTAATGCCGAATCAATTGTGTTCTGCAAAAAAGGAATCGACATTATTGATCTTATTGAAAACTACAATGTCGTTTTAGAACTTGATAATGCCGGAGACCTAAAAAGCTTCTTCCCTACTCTAATAAGCAGCTATCTACTAAAAAGCAAAATCAATCGCAACATCCGAAGCACTTCTGCCCCTCTTCACATAACAGTATGTGATGAAGGCAATTTCTTGTTTTCTAAAAAAATCCAACAACACAGCGTTGCCGGAATTCCAAGCATCATAGGACATATACAAACTGGGCGCGAATTTGGAAGCGGATGGATCGCAACAACCAACGAACCTCAAGAAATGTCGGACACAATAAAAAACAATTCGGGAACAAAAATCCTACTCTACCTTGGAGACTGGCAAAACATCTATAACGCAAACAAATCAATGGCTCACAGCGTTGAGCAAACGCAACACACCCAACGATTAAATGTTGGAGAAGGCATCGTTAAGAAAGAAGGAGAACAAAGCCACAAAATAAGCTTTAAAAAACCAGACATTCTTCCTTCAATAGTAAGTGATGAAGAAATACGCAATCAAAGCAAAGCAATCATTGATAAATATCCTGTTCTCCCCGAAACACAAACTGCAAACTCTGCTGAAGCTAATCAAAAACTAATCATTACAGAAAGCGAAAAAGCTCTTCTCAAAAACATTGTAGAAAACATCACCATATCAAAAACTGAGCATTACAAAGAATGCGAATTCTCAGCAGACAAAGGCAACAAAATATCAAAGAAACTGCTAGAGCACTCCTTAATAGAGGAAGTAAGCATCAACATGGGAGGAAACAAACGACAAGCTAAAATATTATTTCTAACGGAGAAGGGCTACGCTGCAATTAACGCTTCTCCATCACATAAACAGTCTCGTGGAGATGGTAATGAGCATCTATTCTGGACAACCCTCTACCATCAACAACTTATCAAAGCAGGAGCTAAAGCAACAATCAGCTACCGCCTAAACAGTAAAGAAGTAGACATCGGAATCATCAACGATGATGAAAGTGTTACAGCAATTGAAATATCTGTAACAACTACAGCAGAACATGAAGCAGATCAAGCTAGGCGCAATATATCCGCAGGATTCAAGAATGTTTTTATCGTCGCTAACAAAAACAAGTCAGTCAAAATTAGCAACAGCCTCCCCTCTCATCTCGAAAATATTCACGTCAAATCTTTCGAGCCAAACATAAACACAATCATACTAACCAGAAAGGAGACCAATGAATGATACGAGCACTACTATTATTAACATTTGTCTTGATCCTGCAAAAAGCGTTAACTGTCGCAACAGAAAACGGTTTTTTTGCAGACCCGGTTCGATTCGCAGTCCTCCTTTGCATTGCGCTAATCGGACTTGTCGGAATTGCTAAAACACTAAAATAATAAATCAATAAAGGAGAATCCACATGGGCACTATTAGTTACAAAAACAGAATTGCTGAAGTTCCAAGCACTGTAAATGGAAAAGACATAAGAAACATATTCAAAGTAGGAAAAGACCGAACGCTCTTCGTAACAAACGAAGAAGGAAAAAGTAAAGTCATCGGGAACAACGAAGAAATATCAACCAATGGTGGAACTCAAGAAGTCGGAGATCTTCCATACACTGAGAAAGGATAATTTGCTCAAAGCAAGGAAAGGATATTAACTCATGCATCAATCAACAAAACAAACAATTCAAAGAGATATCCTGCTTGCCGAACGCGTATTTGGAGTGGAGGCTGTTGTTTGGCCTCCCTCCTTCGCTTGGCTCATGATAAAAGGATACAGACTCCCAACTTATTTCAACAAGCAAAAAACAGACCTGATAATTCGTATTCCTCCTCACTACGGACTAGTCAACGTGCCACTGGAAGAATTCTACCTAGATAAAGGTCTGCGTGTTGGGTATCGAGGCAAATGGACAAGAATACCAAACTATCATGAAGGTAAATATCTAAATGCATTTACAGACAAAGGATGGGTTTGGTATTGCATTCATCCAAAAAGCTGGAAACAAAGCGACAATATTTTAAATTTCATAAAACTGATTGATTTAATGCTTCAAGACCCTCTTAACTGGAACAACTAAAACCGAAACTGGAGAAAAACCTATGCGAAAAAAACTTTCATTTTCAATAATCGGGGCATCAGCGATAGGAATGCCAACACTTGCTATCTTAGTTAGGCAATTCAAAAAGCTAAAACGGATTTTCATTATCGACCACGACACTTGGCAAGAAAAAGAAAGCTACAAACACATACTTTCACAAAGATCAGATGCAAATAATAGTAAAGTAACTACTGCAAAAGAAGCAATCCGTCAATTTTCACCAAAAATAAAAGTAACCGCCCTTTGTTCAAAAGTGCAAGATAAAGAAGCACAATCAGCCATGACAAAGTCTGACATAATTATTTCATGTGTTGATAACGATACTACAAGATTAGACTTGCAAGTATTTGCATCACAACACAAGAAAACATTACTCGACCTATCAACTCAAATCATCGGCAAACAAAGAATGGGAACTGCCCGTATTTTCATTCCTAAAAAAACGCCCTGCATAGTTTGCCAAGGTTTGAACCTATCCAATGTAATGTCCGATTCTTTAGAAGAGGCAAAAAGAAAAACAGGCTATCTTAAAGGAACCAACTTCAACCCAAGAAGCATATCGCTACTCGACACACAAACTGCTTGCATGGGAATTACCCTTCTCTGCAATCACTTAGAAAGCAAAGAACATGAACCAACAACATTAAGCCTTGATCAAGGTAACCACAAAACAACAAAAATACATTTTGATTCAAAACCAGAATGTAACCTTTGTAGTTAAGAAAGGAGTCTGCAATGCCTCAAATAAACAATAATGAAATCCCTGAAAATGATCACCACATACGTAGAAACACTTTTAATGCTATTAACAATATAAACCGTAGAGCTTGTCAAAACAATCAACCACCGAATGCAGAAAGAAATACAAATCTGGACATTCCCGCAGCTCTGGCTCGTCAGCAACACCAAATAGCATATGAACTTCATGGAGATAATATTTTTACTATAATTAAAAATTTTACTCCCCGTGAATACAAATACTTCCTTACTAAATTTATGATGATTATTTTTGGAATAATAATTCTATGCTTACTATTTGCTGGTTGTTGCTGGCTTGTCCAAAATCAAAAAGAATGGGCTCATGTTCTAGTTGCTGGGATAACCATGGCAGTAATCATTAAATATGCATCAAATTAAGGAGACAAATATATGTATGATGATGATTACAAAGATATAACTGAAATTCATGGAGAAGATGAACTAACAGAAGAAGCCATTACCGAAGCATATTCATCAGCAGTTAATGACTCAGTATCTGAAGGGATTAAAGAAACTGTAGAAATTGTCCTTGAAGAAGAAGGCTACCCCCCTTCTTCTGAATTAATAAATGAAGGGCATAGATTGCTCACAGAAAAGGCTACGTCTAATCACAAAGACACCCCTTCTGATACAGCATCTAAAGACAAGCATGGATCAGAAAACCAAAAGGTTAAAACAATTAAAGACAACACTCCTCCCCAGCGAGAAGAAGACATTTCTGAAAGTTGGCTTAAAAAAGAGCCTTCAAAAAGAGAAAAAATGATAGCAGTAAAAGAAGGCTTAGAAGAATTCATATCAAATGAATATTCTCGACTTGAACAAAAAGAATTTAACAAAGACATCCCTTCTCAATTCAACGAAAAAGCACATATCTTACAAAAAATTGCAATGGCAGAGGAAAAGATTAATGAACTTCAAAAACAATCAAACAACGAACCCCAAGATCAAGAAATTAATTGGGATGAAGTGCCCGACTGGAAAACAGATATTGTCGCGCACGAAGACAGAAGCAGAAGATCCAAACTAAGCACAATTAAAAGCATCGCTGCTGAAGGACTTGAAATGAATGGCAAATGGGGAATGGAAGCTATGGGTGAATTATCAAAAGAAAACGATAGCTTAATTACCCAAGCAAAAATAGCT
>CAZZGN010000035.1:0-10580 GCA_964654165.1 uncultured Methanosarcinales archaeon
AAAATTAGAATTGCAGGACATGAAAGCTATAGAAATTGCTACAAGAGTTTCTTTACTTCCGGAATTACAATGTTCAGAATCTCAATGTATTGGTTGCACTGGTGCAATAGATTTAATAAAATTGGATGCGATGGTTTATGAATATGTAGGGGGAATTTTTAGTTCCTTACCTGGCTTATTATCTAACAACATACAAAGCTACATCTCAATTCTCGGATACAGTTATGTAAAAGTGGAAGTGGTTTTTCCCGATGCAACAGAGTTTGAAGATAAGTATCTAACGCCACCATCTCTTTTTGCTATCGAACCTAATTATGAACCACCTAATGATGTTGTACCAATAATTGTTTGGAACTTATATGATTTCAAACCACCTGGAAGTCCCGAGGAAGGATACAAAAATTACAGAGTGAAACCAATATTTATTCCAGTAAACTTATTCAACGCTTACACAGACGAATGTCATTTCGGTGTTATGGAGATAGGTGTGTATGAAACGTAGTCAGATGGAAATATTAGGACTTGCAATACTTTTCGTAATAATGATATTTGGGTTGTTGATATATATTATGTTCAGTTCTGGAAATGATGATACATCAAGAGATGATTTTGTTCAGCCTAAAATGGCAGCATCAGCTCTTAACGCTATTTTGAAAACCTCTATACAGTGTAATGATTATTCTGTTTATTCTGTTACAGATTTATTGAAAGATTGTATGGACCCGGGTCTGCGAAGAATAGATGATTGTTTTCTTGGACCAGAACCAGATACAACATATTATGATCAAGATTATCAGTCTTACTCCTGTCCATTAGCAGAACATATGATATCAGAAATGCTAAGGGTTACCTTTAACGATAAATACAAGCTTCCAGTTTATTTCTTTGCGACTCCAGATTCAAGTTTATCAGAAAAACTGTTTATTAGTTATCCAGGTACATTTACAAAATGCGATGAAAATTCTAGACAAAGAGACCCTGGTTTGCAATCTTTTACATTAAGTACAGGCAACTTGGAAATTCAACTGGGGATTTGCTATTAACCCCGTTGAGAGTTAACGAGAGTGCAACAACGTTCCGTAGCGAAGGAAAAATTCAAAGTAAATTTGAAGTCTCTTCTATCTAATGAGCGACATCGATGCATCAAGAACAAGAATCAAAGGGCAGTTTTCCTAATATTACTAATAGGGTGTTTTGAGAAAGCATTTAAATACTAGTTTTATCATTTTTATATAAGGGATGAGTGGAATATGAAAAAAATCATAAAAGAGAATACAGGAGAAAATAAAGGATCACCTGTATGGAGAATCATATTCGGAATTTTGTTTATTATTTTTGCTTTGTTTTCTCTTGGAAGGTTTAATGCTACAGCAGCTTTGCTTTATGTCATAATATCTATATTCATATTCATTCCTGGAAGGAAATTTAAAATTAATTCCAAATGGATTAAAATCACAATTGTAATCGTTTCTGTTTTAATTGTTGGTTTAATTAATCATTTTACAATAAATACTACTGTACCAGTAATTGAAGAATATACATTGGGTCAAGAGTTTTTATTGCCAAATGACTCTAATTTTGCTTTAACAATAACCAAAGCAATTAAAGAACCAAAAATTATGGTCAAGGAACAGGAATATACAACAGATGGATCATTTTTATTAGTATACATAAATACTAGATTTGCAGGGGATCTTTCCACGCTTTCAGCTGAGAATATGATTCCTTTTTCAATGTCTTTTATACTAAAAGATTCAAATAATAATGAATATTACAATTCAGATATAAATACTGCTGGTATGGCTCAAACACAATCTTTAGAGCCAGGAGAATCATTTTATCTGTTTAATATTCCTAAAACTGCAACAGGATTAAATCTTATTTTCACAGCAAAAGATGTTAAAAAATTAGTTGTGGTTCATTTGGATGATATTTAAAATGAAAAAAATAATCTGCCAATGTGATGCTATTTCTACTAAACCCATAGAAAGCTTTAAATATCACCTACTCCATTTTTAGACTATAAGAGGTGCTTCAGAATGCGTAAAAAGGGAGACATTTCAATCAATGTGATTATAATTGCTATAATATCTTTAATGGTCTTAGTTGTACTGTTGATGATATTCAGTGGTAAAATGGGTATATTCTCAAATGAAACAGAGGAAATTGTAGATAAAGAGTGCAAAGATATCGATGGATATAGGTATATTGCAGAAGGAACCAGTTGTGGAGAGGGTTATGTCACCGCAATTGCAGGATACCAGGATGTATCACCAGGATATAAATGCTGTATACCTGATCAAACGTCTTTGAATTGATAAGGTTTATATACCTCTTTTCCTATTTTTTATATTATGATTTTTACATTGGGTGATTGGGTGATTGAATTGAAGTGGAATCGGACGATAGTTGTTCTGTTATTGATGATTCTTATATTAGGTGTTCCTCTTTTTTTCATGTTTTTCAATATACCAGGAATTAACATAAATCCAGTTATCTTGACCACCATCTTCTTAGGAGGTGTTTGTCTTTTTTTATTGATTTTTATAATGTCTATTTTCATGAAATTTGATATAATACCAAAAATTAAGAATTCTTTGACGTTAAATGAAGGTTTTCTGACATTTATTTCTTCATTAGAGGAAAATGGCAAGAAGATGTTAATGGTATTTGTAATTATTGTCGTACTAATATTAGGGGGGATGTATATTTCTAAAATAAGCACAGGTACAAATTTAGGTGGGTTGAGTGTAAGTGAGATAGATGTAGAGGTCGAAGACGTGTCCAAAACAACGTCCACAACTACAACAACAAAGAAGAAAAAAGACAGTGGAGGATTTTTTACATTTAGGAATAAAGATAAAGACTCGCCAAAAGATTGCACTTTTGCAGGAAAAGGGCACGATGCTGTATTGATGCCTTCTGGTAATTATTACTGCAGGAGCACTGAACAGAGAATTTCTATATACGTAGATGGAGTTGAAAGGATATGTTGCGTAACACCATGAAAAAAGGAAATATGACCTTTCAACAGATTGTAACTGCAATTATAGCGCTTGTTATACTGATTGTACTTATTATGATTTTTACTGGGAAAATGAGTTTGATAAACGACGATATTGAGAGCTGCCAGTCTAGAGGAGGGACTTGTGTTCCTAATGAATGTCCTGTAGGGGCATTAGAAAAGTTTGGAGAATTCTCTGAATGCACATCAACTGAAAAATGCTGTGTAGTGATATTTCTTGATAATACTCTTGAAGAGAATTAATTCATAGAAAAGCTTATATATGTTAAAAGACGATTTTTAGAGTATGTTTAAGAAGGCAATGGGTATAGGTACTGTTCAGGTTATTGCAGGAATTGTTCTTTTACTTGTGATATTTTTTATCTTTCGGGACGTAATAATGAGGGTGTTAGGCTTTGCTACATAAAAAAGGGGAATCAGGGGCGTGGAGTTTTCTTATAAGAGGACTGCTCTTCACAATAATAAGCCTTATAATTCTTCTTACACTTCTCAGTTTTACAGCAAGGAATGCAGATATCGAAGGTTCTTTGGCTATATGCAAGGCAAGTATAATTTTAGCAGAGAAAGCAACTGATTTTACAAGCGTAGCTGGAAAAAATACATTTGAATGGGGAAATTTATGCAAGAAGCATGATTTAATCATTCCGGAAAAAGATAGTGTTGCTGGTTATGAGATGACGAAAGAAGATGCGATGCTAAATATAGCAGAAAGAACAGCAGACTGCTGGAATGAGTTTGGAGAAGGAATGATTGACATGGATCTTTTTGGCGAGTCTGTTTTTGGAAATGATAGATGTTTCACTTGTTTTTCATTTTCTTTAGGAAATCTCGCTCAAGGAGAAACGATAACACTCGAAGAACTTACAGAATTTATGGGAAAAAATCCTTACAAAGTTAGAAGTGCAGATCTTGATTATTGTTCTGATGAAGTACAAGGAGAATGCGTTAAGAAAACAGAGTCCCTTTGTGTTAGGAAAGGAGGAGTCTGTGAAGAAGGATGTGATATCTCAACTAAGGCAGAGTATTCAAAATGGTCATGCCACGGCAAAAAAGAAAAATGCTGTGTTAAGAGGGAAAATTTCATTAGTTATATGGAGTATGTTTACATGTACAAAGGTCCGGGCATGATATTGTTTGATAATACAATGGATGTTTTGGAAACAAATACAGAATATTCAATTTCATTTGTTAGCGATACATCAAAGACGACAGCAGGCACAGTGGCATGGGGAACAGCAATAACTGGGACAGCTATAACAGGAGTTCTTGTGTCAACTACTGTAACTATTGCTGGGACAGTTGGAACAATAGCTTCATTTATTCCAGGGCCTGGGTGGGTTGTAGCAGGAATCGCTTTCGGTATCGGAGCAGTTGTCTCATACAGTGCTTCTGAATTAATAGATTGGGCGGCAGAAGACCCACAGTTGATTATTATTTCAAAATCTTCAGCAGCAGATCAATTTTGTAATGTTCAAACAGGAGTAGATGGAAGATGAATAAAAAAGCAGACATGGGACTAAAAGAAATTGTTGGAATTTTATTGCTTCTTGCACTTCTTATATTTTTTATAATCATGAGTGTAAGCACGGATGGATGGATGAAAAATCTTGTGAGAGCAATATTCGGATTTGGTTAATATGGCAGGAGAAAAAAAAGTTGCAAATATTATATACATCCTATTAGTTTTTTTAGTCATAATGTTCATAATCTTCAATCCATTCTCAGGATATGGTCCTAGGATGCTTGCAAAGCTGAGCAATCTCGTTACTGAAAACATCGATATTGCAAATGACGATGCAATCCCCTCAACAAAAGTTTCGGAATCTTTCAACAAACTTCATAAACTATTTGAGATTGCTAAGAATTCTCCAGATAAAACCTGTTTTGTTTCTCTTGATGGAATTACAGAGGAGTTTGCTGGTTTTAGATTTGATATAGTGCAAGACGGAGACATCATGAAAATACAAATGATGAAAGATGAGACAATGGTGAGCTATGGCTCTTTGGGAGGACTGAATGTATGTGCTGTTTATGGGGGGAATGCTGCTGGAAATTTTTACAATCACTGGCTTTCCGGAAGAAATTCAACAACAGGACAGGAATATAATACATTTAATGTGCTTACTGTAAGCAATGATGGGATAGTCATAGATGGGGATGAAGGTTATTTTAATATAAGATATTTGTTTAAGGCAGATGATGGACTTGTTTGTTTCATGCCTACGCATGGGTATTGGTTTGTGTATAATTGTAAAGGTGGAAGTAAAGGATTAGACGATGATTGCGCGGAAGAATTTGAATTTAATCCAACAATTAAAATGTGCAAAGAAGGTGAAGTTAATGTATAAAAATTCTCAGGTTAACGTAATTACAAAATGGATACTTGTTATAGTTATATTATTAGTTTGCATAATGGTGTTCATGAAACTTTTTAGAGGGGGAGTGTGGGGATTTGAGAGTCAAGTATGTTCAGTAGATCACGATGAGGATAATGACGGAGTAAATGATTTCATGGATAAATGCCCGTGCAATGCGGATAAGGAAACAGATTGCATGGATACAAAGAAGTGCAATGACTTGATAGAGGCATCATGCAAAAAAGAAAAAAAGGATTAATGCTTGTAGAAGCACTTGCAACTTTAATACTTGCTTTAGTCGTGGCTATATTTCTTTTCGATAAAATTGGTGTGTTCATAAAATCATCTGCAAGTCCAGGAGAAGATGAGCTAGGAGATTTCGATACAAAACTTCAGGCAGTATTAAAATATTCTGAACAGAAAACAATGCCGATGTTTCTAAATCTTTTTGAAGAGGAATCTTTATTTTTTTTGATAAATAAAGATTATGAAGAACTTACAGTAACTGCTGATGGAGAAAATTATGTCGTGGCTCGTTCGGAATTGTCGGGATTCTGTGTACAAGGAATGAATTGTATATGCTATTGCGATAAATACACGGAAGAAGATGGAAAAATCATGTGTAAGAAAAGACGTTTAACTTGTGAAAATTATAATGTAGGTTTTGATATCAAAAATGAAGGGGAAGAGTTTTTCTTCGTAAACGATGGTTCCGGTATTGTATTTGAAGGGGGATTTGCCTTATCAAAAGAAATGCTTGACATAAGCTTTGGCCGCGGAGTTGACATCCTCATAGAAAAAACGCCTTTGGGAATTAAGATATGTGAAACTTCAGGAGAAAGATTATGCTCCGGTGAAATAAACACAGTATTGGAAAATTGAAGATGAATAAAAGAGGTGACCAAAAGGCTGTGACGGCTACATTGCTGATATTATTAGCACTTTCTATAGGTTATGTATTGTTAATTGTTGCGCAGAGAAATTCAGGTATAGATCCATTGCTTGTTCGATATTTTTCTATTGATGGTGCGTATATGATAAATGCACTTCTTTCTGCTCCGTCCCTTGTTATGGTAAATTATTCATTTGGTATAGGGGATTTCAATGTGGAAATAGAAGGAAATAATTTTACAGTTTTGGAAAAAGGAAATAAAGCATATCTCATAGATCCTTTGTCAGGCACTTATTTTTTTGCAGCTGATAGAAATGTTCCAATATCTGTGGGGCTCTTTGATAAAAAAACTTATTATCAACGTTCTGATATGATACGCTTGTCGAAAGACTCTGAAAATTTGACTTTGGGGGCGGTATGTCCTTCTGCAAATACAGAAATTGAAAATCCAATAGCAGTCATAGACCCACTTGGAAATGAAATAGAAGAACTAGATATGTTTGTTTTTGACTTTGCGAATTCTCTTTCCACTTTTTCCAGGGATAATTTTGGTGCAGTGTATACAACAAGAACACGTGGTGGGGAAGAAAAAAGTATTGAAGAAAGAAAAAAACTTATTAACGAAAAAACTAATTTTGTATTATCTTCTAGAGCAGTTGTCGATGATTCTTATCATGTTGTGATTTACATGCCTGTGAATGCCGACTTAGCTGATGCGAAAATGGCATGCTTTCTATTGAATAAAATTTCAAGAACAGTAGACCTTGATGGCATAGCTGTCGGCAGAATGGATTTTCCAATGTTTTTAGAAAATGGAATTTCAATTCTTGTTGAATTTCATATCCCTGATAATGTTGACATACAGAAAGATCTTAGAGCATATCAAAGAGCACTGAGCACATCTACTGAAGAGGTGTTCGGATGAACAAGAAAGGAGAAGGCTCGAGACAAATAAACCTGCAGTTTTACCTTATATTTGCTCTGCCTGTGATTATATTTATGATATTTGGGTTTTTGTATCTTTCTAATCTCTCTCATGTTGAGGTGTTACATACAGAAGAAAGTGTTGAAGAGCATCTTTTTATTTCAAGATTATATTCTTCACCAACTTGTTTTACATATCAAGAACCTGGCACGTTGAGAGTGCATCCTTTTATTATAGATTGGGAAAGGTTTACAGAAGGTAATTTGAATTCATGTCTTGTAACTAATAAGGGAGTGAGAATTACATTAGATAAAGTATATGAAAAAAAAGTTATAAAAAATACTGCGTGGTTGGATAAACCAACTGCCTCAAAAATAAAAAATGTGCTTATATTTGATGGAATGCTTTTCAACGGCACAATGACAGTAGAGGTGCAGTATGAATAAGAAAGCAATCTCTGATTGGGAATATCTCCAGGATTTAATTATCACAACAGTATTTGCTCTACTTGCTTTCTTTGTTATATTCATGGTTTTTTCAGAAAGTGGTTCTATAATTGATCATAAGATTATACAGCTGAAATCAGAAACTTCATACAATGAAGGACTTTCTATTTTTCTTCAATCTCCTTTTTCGCATTTAGATGTTGGAGAATCTGAAACTGTGTTCATAGATGGAAAAACTTTCAAAGTAGTTAACTTTGATAAAGGGGGAATGTCTTCAACTATAAAAATTGATTCTGTTAGAGTTGTTGATTTTGAAATAGACATTATATCTGGAAGAGGAAGTAATATAGCAGTTATTGGTGGAAGTGCAGATAATATTATTCCAGAATTGAATAAATTGGGGATATACCCTGTTGAAATAATGTGGGAAGAATTGAATAATGATTTTGGTGTGCTTTTTATTGGATGTTCTTCTGTGCCGGATATTATTAAATTGAGAGCGTGGCTTTCTAGTGGGAAGAGAGTGATAACAACAGATTATAGCATTTCAATTATTGAGGGAATGATTGGAAGTAACTCTCCCTTATATACTGATGAGAAAAATGTGAAAACGACAGGAACAGCAATCGTTGATTTTGGAAATAGAGGTAAATTATCAGTTCCGAATGTTTTTTGGAGAGTTTTTAACAGAACTAATGTCAATATACTTGGAGAATATGTAAATGCAGTAGATGATGGTTACCCATATTATTCTTTTAATTATAATGGTGCGGAAATTTATCATTTCACAGGACATTTTGATGGTGTTCTTGAAAAATTAGGAAAAGGTTTTGTTGAAAATTTATTTAAACCAATAGGCAATGGGGCAGGTGAGCCTGCATTATACATTGGTGATAGTAGTGCACCTATTTGGGAATATAGAAATAGTATATTCAATGGAAATGAAAAAATCCACCCTACGGGGCGGTTGAAAGAATATCTAAAAAAGAATTGTAATGTGTATCCTTGTGATGTTCCGATAAAAATGTCTGCTTCCTCTGGAAGTATACAAATTAAAGTTTCAGTATCATATGCACACAAAGAAGGATTGTTTGAATCTGATATTACCATGGCAGATGCAATAGTCAATGCATATGAGAATGACGATTTTGAATCAATTGAAAGTTCTGTTCGTAATTATTTAAGTTCAGAACAAGATTACGACAAATCTTTAATGTTTACAATATTTGAAATGCCAGAACAAGGTGCTGTTTTTAGATCTTCAACTCCAGGATTTTTATTTGCCGATACAAAGGAAATTGCAAAAGCATCTATTCCTCTTATTGAACCTGGCACTTGGTTAAGTGTGAGACTTACGGAAACACAAGACACCTCGGGATATCTCATGGAGGTTTCTAAATGAAATCCAAAAGAGCACTTGCATTCTTGGTTTTCGTTTTAGCAATAGTTATGACAGTTTTGTTCATAGGTTTTGTCAATGTTATGGAAGGGAATGTCAATAAACTTGGAAAAGATATGTATATAGGGCAGAGTCAGATGGACATGCTAAATCTTTTTTCAGAAGGAGAGATTGACGGAATTTATTACAGAATGATTGGGGACAATATACTTCCAAGGTCATTATATCTAACAGGAATAAAAGGAGGATTTGAAAATACTTCTTTATGCGGAGTAGAAGGAAATTATAATCTTTGGATAAACATTACTGATGAATGTTATCCTCCGTATAAATTAGCTTTAGATTATTATCTTCAGGAAAGTTTTGATATGTACAATGTCTTGATTGAAGAAGTTACTGGAGAAGATTACAATCCTGAGTTTGTATTTTCAGCTTTTTCTGATAGCGGAACTGTGGTGGATGCTGTGCCTTTAAAACCACACCTTTACACAAAAGACATGGTTACATACGCATTCAAACCTTCATTCACAACATATTCTGATTATGAGATTAATATTTATGAAACTATTTTTGAAGAATCTGTAAAATTAAAAGACGACTGCATAAACAAGGTCGATTATGAACAATGTGTATTAGATAGGGTTGTACATTTAAATGCAATGTCGAATGATTTTATTTGGGAAGATGACTGCAATAGAAACGAAGAAAGAGTATTCTATACATTTGTTGAAAAATATAAGAACTGCATTGAATCTGTATGGGATGATTGCGTTTGTGATATCAATATGGATCTTAATGGAGACTTTGGCCAAGAGGGTGAGTATGAAATTAAAGTTTTCAAAAATGGGACAGTTGTTATGAATAATTTTGAATACGATTTCGAAACGGATTTATTAGGATATTATAATGAAAATCCTTCGGGAATGGAAGAAAGTGATGAAATTGTTCTCGAGATTAAGTATGAAAAAGGAATATTTGTTCATCAAAAAATGACTTCCCCTACAGATATGGATTTTATTGGCTTGTATAAAGATTATATTGATGAGTATAATGATAAACAGCATTTAGTTTTGGTTGAAAATTCAGGAGACAGGAAAGAATGCGGTATTTTCCCCAGAACAGCGAAAGTATGTGCGGTAGAAAGGAAGGAAAGAGAAATTTTCACAGATGAAAAAGAAAATGTAAGCATTCCAATTAAGTTCGGAATTTATTTTAATGATATATTTCCTCCACCTGCTCTTGAGAAAGTTTTGGTTAAAGATAAAATCAAGGATGTTCTAGAGGTTGGCTGTGGTCGTGGTACAATATCGCTATATTTAGCCAAACATTTAGGTTTAAATGTATCTTTGTTAGATAGTGAAGTTGGTGCTATTGATCTAGCCAAGGATGAATTTGTTAAGCATGATCAGTCGGTTCAATTTCATGTTGCCGATGTTTTGAATACGGGGATAGCTCATAATTCATTTGATGCTATTACTTCCATTGGTCTGTCTGAACATTTCAAAGAGGAGGAAGTTGAAAATTTATTCAGAGAAC
>CAZZGN010000036.1:0-10437 GCA_964654165.1 uncultured Methanosarcinales archaeon
AAATAAATTTATTGAAAATTTGAATAATAAATTAAACGATGAACAAAAATCTCTTCTGAAAAAACAAGTTGACTCAAGGATTGATGAAAAAAATCATTTCTATATAAGATTGGATAAGGAAAAATTATTGAAAAATGAATATTTCATAACAGATGATGGAAATTGCTTTCACATAATCATCTGTTTGGCTTGTTTTCCTTCGACGAAAGATAATGCAATTCATAAAGTAATGCAAATCTTTAAATAATACTTCTTATTCCTAAGAATTATGCAAAAAGTTGATTATGCGTGGCAACAGTAACTTCATTTTCTTAGTTAGCTCTATATTTAAAATTTCAAACGGTTTTTGGCGTTAGTCTTATTTCTAAAATTTTTACAAAATAAACAAAAGGTGATAATATGTTCATAAAAAATAAAGAATTAAATGAAATAGCAAAAAGAGTATATGATATAATGGCAGACAGAGTTGTTGTAGACAGCTTCATGCGCAATGGTAAGGAAAAATACATTATTAAAGCAATAAAAAGCAATAAAAACTCTTACTTCCTAAGAAACGACACAGGAACAAGAGAAATAAAGGAAAACTTGTACACAAAGCTACAAAGCCATATCATATTGAAGTACAATAACAACAGAGAATACGTCCCATCGGGGCTTTTTTGTTGATTTTTTAATAACTTTTTTAAATAAAAGAGACAAGGTAAACAATATGGCGAAAATAATTGACCCTTATGGGTGTGAACTGATAGAGGACTATCAGAAGCTAATAGATGATTTTGGGTTGGAACCTTTCGAAAACAACCTTCCAAATCCTAACAGATTGATGAGAAGAAACGTTGTTTTTTCGTCTAGAGGCTTAAAATTAGTAGCTGAGGCTATAAAAAACAAAAAGCCTTTCTATGTTCTATCCGGAATAATGCCAACTAACGACAAAATTCACTTCGGCACAAAATGTGTAGTCGAGAATATTCGATATTTCCAAGAACAGGGAGGCCATGCTTATATCTTAGTTGCAGATTTAGAAGCCCTTGCGGCTCGTGGTGTCAGTTTAGAAGAAGGTCGAAAGAGAGCTTTGGAATTTCATATCCCAGCATACATAGCTCTTGGCTTAGATCCTAAAAAGACAACATTCTACTTCCAATCAGAAAACAGGGAAGTAATCAATTTTGCATACAAAATGGCTCAAAAGGTAACTTTAGCTGAGTTTAAAGCTGTCTATGGGAATGCAGATCCTGGACGCATCTTATCCGCTTTAACACAAATAGCTGATATATTATTTCCTCAATTTAAAGAAAGAATGCCTGGCATAATACCTGTAGGTCCAGACCAAGACCCTCATATTAGATTAACTCGTGATGTAGTGCAGAAAATGAAGAAAGAGAAATTTTTCTTGCCTTCTGGTTTTTATCATAAATTTACCCCTTCTTTAGATGGAAGCGTAAAAATGTCTAAAAGTAAGCCAGAAAGCTGTATAGAGCTTCCTGAAGATATTGAAAAAGTGAAGAAAAAACTGAAAAAGGCTTTAACAGGGGGAAGAGATACGTTAGAAGAACATAGAAAACTTGGTGCTGATATCAAGAAAGATATGATTTTCGAACTGTTAAAGCAGCATCTCATTGAGGACGATAAAGAACTTAAAAAAGTCCATGATAGCTATGTTTCTGGAAAAATGACTTCAGGAGAGATTAAGGAGATAGCTTGTGATAAAATGGAAGCTTTTATGCTTGATTTCAACAAAAAATTAGAGAAAGCAAGGAAAATAGTTAGTAAATTGAATTTTGTCAAATTCGAGTGAACACAAAAGTATTTATAAAAAGAAAGCAAAATAAAGAATATGGCAAAGAAAAAGTACTCCAGGATGTATCTCGAACCTTTACCGAGAGAAAATAACAAAGATGAAAGAACCCCTTTATCGGGAACATTTACGATAACAAGTATCATAGGATTCTTAATATCTGTAACATTTATGTTTTCAGGTCGTTTCCAAGACTGGTTTGGATGGAGCGGAGAAAACGCTGGTTACACTTGGGGATTTGCATTTACATTATTCTTCTTATTGATGTTCATTGCTTCAATGGCTTCAATTACTCCTAGAGGCGACGGATTCTAAAGATGAATAAAAAATTATTGATTCTTGCTATAGTAATCATTTTTTTATTCGTGGTGGGTTGTCAGACAAATAGTGAAAAATATGAAGTTATTGAAGGTGAATGGACGCTTACACATTACGATTGGCAGGGAAAAGAATCTAGTTCTCACAAATTATTCATGGATGTAAATGAGGATGATGTAATCATTAAGGAACAAGGAGTTGAAATTTGTAGATGTAAATTATTGGACGAATATCTTTTTCCTTCTCAAAACCCAGATTACATAAAATATGCTACTCCACTAAATAATACAGATATAGTTCTATTCCTTGATTGTGGAGAAGATGGTTTAGTTCATTCTGCAAGATTAATTTACATTTATAATAATTCTTATATGCAAAGTGAATTGCCTCTGGCCGAATCATCAGGTCGTTCAATCCTAAGAAGATAAAACCTGGGTTCTCAAAATTTATGATCTGTTATAGAAAAAATTATATACTCACTACCCTCATTTAATTCTATGAATTTCAAACCAACATTATGGAAATCAATTACCTCATTATTATCTGGAATTGTAGTTAATTATTTCCTTATTAAAAATGTAACCGTGCTTTGTGATTGTGTTATCAACACTGAATGTATTTGCCCACAACCTACGTGGTTAGACCACGCATTTGATTCTGCATCAATTGTAATCTCGCTAATAGTTATTGCACTTGTGTATGTTATTTGGAGTTTTATCCAGAAAAAGTAATCTTATTCTCTTTTAAGAAAAAATTTAACTGTTCTTCAACATCTTTTGAAGTATCAATGATTACATGTTCAATTTCCAAAGGTTCATATTCTTTTTTTAATTTTTTCCTAGTTAAATTTCAGTTTAGAAAGATTTAAATAATTGGGTAATGGGAAAGTAAACATAAGAGGTGCTTTCATTGAAAAAAATAAAAATCTTAATTCTAGCAATCGTTTGTTTGGTATGTTTTGGCTGTAGTATGAACAATCAGGTTCCTGCCTCAGACTCAATAACGTTCAAAGTGGCTTCTGAAGATCAAGCAGTAAGCCAGCTGAAATCAGGAGAGATGGATTATTATCTTTCATCAATAGACTCAGCACAGGTAGCTGAATTAGAAAATAATCCTGATATAAAGCTCCAATACGCTTATTCAAAGTTTATGGGAGTATCATTAAACCCAGCTCCTTCAAAGCTTAATCCATTCTCGCTGCAAAAAGTCAGGTTTGCAATGCAATACCTCATAGATAGAAACGAGATAGTGCAATCTGCCTATAAGGGGTTTGCAGTTCCAGTTGTTGTAGACATGATTCAAGAGCATCCAAGCTATAAGGTAATTAAGCCCTCTATAGACGAATTTGGCATTAATTATGACAAGGAAAAGGCATTGGCCCTTATAGATGAGGCAATGACTAATGAAGGCGCAGAAAAAGTTGGGGGCAAGTGGAGTTACAATGGAACCATTATAACATTATCTGTTCCAATAGATAGTGATAATGCTGAGTCATCAGCAATAGCAGACATTGTATCATCAGAACTAGAAGATGCAGGTTTTGAAGTAGAGAAAAACTATTACATAAGAGGGGAAGAGGATTCTGCACCAATGTATGCAACAAATCCTGCTGAGCTGAAATGGAACTTTTATGTAACTGGATGGATATTCTATTCAGCTTCCAAATACCAGGAAAATGGTTTTCCAGAGCTTACTTCAAAAGAAGGATGGTGGGAATATAACAATACAGCTATTGAAGATATTAAAGAACAGCTAAAGAACTATTCAAGTGAACAGAGATGGGAGGAGCTTAACAATGAGCTTGTAAAACTCCAGCTTAATGATTCACAAGGCATATGGCTTATAGCAAAAAAGAATGTTTTTGCTGCCAGAAGTGCAGTTTCAGGTCTTGCAAAAGATGATTATATCGGCCTGCGTTCTTATAAAAATTTTAGGACTGCCTATGTTCCTGAAAAAAGCAATTTAGTGATTGGAGAAAAATACCTTTATGAAGGACGCTCATGGAATCCAGTTGTTATCGAAACAATAAATATGATGGATGTTGTTAATACAATACATGACCCTGTAATATGGAAAAACCCAGAAACACTTCAGCCAGAGCCATTCAGGTGGGATTATTCAATAGATCACTCAGAGCAGGAAGTGCCAAATGACGCATTTATATGGGATGTTGAAAACGAAATCTGGGCTTCAGCCAGCGGCACTGCCAAGATAAAAGTAAGTTATGACTTATCAAATTACATCAATGCAAACTGGCATCATGGTCAGAAAATCAGTTGGGCAGACATATTATACCTTATGTCCTCTACATGGGACAGAGCTTATGATACAGAGAAGCAGAAGATCTCTGGTGATTGGCTGCAGGATGACTTTAAGTCAGTTGTAGGATTAAGGATAAACAGTAATAGTCTGGAAGTTTACCTAAACAAAGATGATTTTAATGACGAAAACCTTCTTGAGTTTTCAGGAGTTTTCCAGAGGATTGCACCATGGGAAATATATGCTGCTTCAGACAAATTAGTCTTTGGAAACAATGGGTTTGAGTATGGAGAAGCAATGGACCCAGAGTTAAAAGACCTAAGCCTTGTCAATCCAGAGCATATAAATAAGGTATTGACAGCTCTTGACAGTCTGGATTATTCAGAAGTCTTGAGCTATGTATCTGTGGCAGAAAAATTTTATCTAACTGTGCAGGAGTTTGAAGAAAGAAACGTTGCAGTGCATCAATGGTATGATGAGCACGGTCATCTGATTATCAGTGATGGGGCATTTTACATTGACAGGTACAATCAAGATGACGGCTCAATTGAATTAAAGGCATTTAGAGATTAGAGCTATCCATTCAAAAAAGGAGATTGGACTATTAAATAAAAATTGGAGGGATAAATATGTTTTTAGAAATAGGTATGGTTTTAATAATAATTGGATGGCTCATACAGCTAAAGCATGTATGGACTAAAAAAAATAATATTAAATTTGAGTTCATAATTATTTATGCTTGTGGAGTAGCTTTGCTTTTTATTGATGGTTTTATTAACAATCTTTTATCTATAGCATTTTTAAATTTGATTAGTTTTTTAGTAACTATACTTGTTATCTTTAAATTAAAAAAGAGGAAGTGATAAACAAAATGAATATATTACAACTAGTTTCAATATTTATTGAATTTGCAATAGTAATCATATCTTTGATGATTACACTAAAAAAGAAGAAACTGTATGGGTATGGCATTGCACTGACATTTATGATATATGTTTTTTATGATCTTGCAAGGCTGTTCTCATTTGCTGTTAATGACTTGGTCTTATCTGTATTGTTCTTTATTGCAACAATCTCTATGCTGGTATCAGTGTGGAAAATTTACAAGGATATAACAGTAAAATGAAAAATGCCACCTTTACAATACTGCGCCTACCAGGAAAAGTGGATTTGTAATCCCTGGCCTGATTGTAAAGACAATCCCTAAACAAAAATCTGTACAGTTACTAATAGAGGAATTTTTTCATCATAAATCAAACTTCTCTTTAGCTTTGTTTTCTTTCCAATAGATTTCGTGTGAAGCTCTTTTTTCAAACAAAGAAATCGCTATACTGACTCTGTCCGACTGAGATTCTTTCATATCTTCTAGATCAATCATGAGATTTTTTGCGTCTTCTATGCATTCCTTCATGATTGCTATATTCTTCTGTCTTGCTAAAACTTCTTGTTCTTTATCTTCATTTTCCGTCAACTTAACTTCTTCCCATTTGGGATAAGTGCTTCCTTCAACTTCCCTTGGAAACGATTTTGAAAATGCCATAACATGATGAAAGAAGAAGTGATATTTATACTTTGTCTGGATTTTGAATAATTTAGAACTCAAACTCTTTCTTTTCTCTTACAGCTACAGGCGCTGAACCACCATGCCATGAAATCCTCGGCCTAACTCTCATTGGATACATTTTTTCATTTGTATCGTCGAATATTATTGCCGAACCTTTTACTCTTGGTAAATTATCTAATTGCACAATTAAACCTTCCCTCATATAACTCTGCATTAAAGTTCCTAAAGCATCTGTGTCAATCTTCGCAGTTATTCTATGCGAAATGACAGTATCTGATTGGGTCATTACATCTGTATGAATTTTTCCAGGCTGTTGCGTCGCCAACACCAAAGAAATTCCTGGTTGACGACCTTCTCTCATTATCGTTATTAAAGCGTCAGAAGAAGCAACCTTTCCCTCTCTTGGCAGGAATTCGTGTGCTTCATCAATAACTAACCAAACCAAAGGCATCTCTTGCTTTTCCATCTCTCCAGAAGAAAAAACATTCATAGCCTGATCAACATTTTCATACTCTTCAGATTTACGAGCATGCATTCTTTGTATGAAAAGATGTTGAGAAACAATTCCAACAATCAGTGCTTTGATATCCCATCCACCAGGCATTGTTGCATAACAACTTACATCCAACACTGTTATTTCCCCTGGTTTTGCCAAATCCGAGAGTTGTGTCCCCTCATCCGAAAAAATTCCCCAATTTTTCGCAACTATGAACATTGCTTCCACAGCACCCTTCACAATTTTATCCGCATCCTCGTCTTCTTTTGCGGTTTTTATTAGTTCATCCAAGCCGTATTTCTTTTTCGAATTTTTTAAGAAATTGACAGTCTTTGTTATTAAAACTCCTTCAGGAGAATATTTATCTTTCTTAAACGCTAAGCACCAATCATCCTGATCAAGTTCCATTGGATCTAAAGAAAATGGGTAATCGGTTGGTATGCCTTTCTCTTTGAATTCTTTATAAAATTTTGAAGGTGTAAAAATTTTTATTGGCACTTCACTTGGTTTTAATCCCCATTCTTTTAGTAATTCTTCATCTGCTTTATTTGGAAATTTCATCGTCCAATATATTCCCATTGTATCAAGTAAAATTATACTCAAATTTTTCTTAATGTCATCATCTAACAGATGGAATCCTTCAGCTATGACACCCATTGTATAACTGTTGTGAACGATTACATCATTGGCAACAAAATTATGATGTTCTGGAACAGAAATATCATAAACTGTAAAATTTCCTTTCAACTCGGATATTTCAGTTATTTCATCCCAAAAAATATCAGACTCTGCAATTTTTCTTATTTGTTCATTTTCATCAACCAGCGAAATTTGAAGAAGTTTTTGTCTTGAAGGAGAATAACGAATACTTTCTCTTAATGATTTTGGATATTTATAACCAATTGATCTTCCTATTTCTGCCCAATTTTCCGGATTATAGTTTTTCCAAATTTCTTTGGGTATTGTATCTACATTGGGATTATTAAGTTTTGGAACTTCCAGTAATGCTTTTTTCATTCTTTTTTCTTTATTACCAAAGAAACCTATTTCCTGTAAGAATTTCATGTTGTGTTGCTTTGCAACTACTATTTCGTATGACTTCTCTCTTTTTGATTTGTAGAGTATATGTTTTTCCCTTATTTTCGATAAGATTCCAAACTTAAGTAATAAATGATGTACTTGTTTAATCAATATATCAGAACTACTTGCATAACTTATAATCCATCCTTTCTTCTTGTCCTCATATATCGAACCATCACAGCTAAATAATCTGTTTAAAAGTAACGATGTTTTTTCCTTTGTTAAGTTAAAAATAGAATCTGGCAGTCTCTTATTTTTAGCTTTGAACCCATAAATTCCAATATCAGAAAGCCATCTCATAAAATTGGACCTTGGGCCTTTGTGCTTAGTTCCTTTATATTGCCCTTTTTCATTCCGAAGAACTGCAAAATCATTATGCATCTTTCCTTCCGTAATTCTTGTTGTGTATGCTCCATGATTAACTAACTTAAAAGAATTATCAAAGTCGATTGCAGAATTCTTAAAATCATCTGTTATTTTTTTATCTTTATTTGTAAATAGCACACATCTATTTCCTAAATGACCTTCAGCTACTAAATAAGCAATAAGTTTTATCTTTGATTCAGACAAATGCTGTTCTCCGAATGCAACTATCTTTCTAGGAGTAGCTATTCGTGAACCTATTTCTAAACTTTCAACAGGATCCCACCCTTCAATCGTCAACAATGGGTGCTCAGGAGTTAATTTAATCTCTTTTCCAGATCTTAACTTTATATTCAGTAATTTATTGACAGTTCTTTTGAAAAAATCTGATTTTTGAGAAGTTTGTACTTTTAAATCAGAATTTAAGGCAAGAATTTCGTGATCATCATTAGCTAATTCTGATATTTTTCTTTGGCTACCATCATTAAGTGTAATCAAAGTATCTCCATGAAGACATTTTCCGCCACCCCTCTTACCACAAATAAAAACTACATGAGAACTTGCAACATCAAGGTGAATTGGATTAGAAAGAGAAGTGGTCCTTCCCATCTTAACATAATGCTTGCCGAGAAGTATAAGCCCCTTGTCTTTATACTTCGCTTTATCACTTTCATTACGACCTATAGTGATGTCATTCATAAGAAAATCACCGCATTAAGGCTTTAAATACTTATCGTTAAGGTTAAGAAGATACATCTTCAATTCTTCTTGCTTTGTTATTATCACAATGTGGTGTATCACGCGTATTTTTATTGTTAATAAACCGCAAACTTTATTAATGAAACTTTACTTTACTCGTCTTTAGAATACATTTGAAACTATTCTTAAATGATAAAAGGTGGTTAAGACGGAAAAAAAACCAGAACCAAAACATGATGAAAAACCTAAAGAAGTAAAAAAAACAGAAACTAAGAAAGAAGAAAAAACTGAACATAAAAAAACAAAAAAGAAGAAAAGCAGATTATGGCTTTATCTCTTAGCAATAGTTGTTATAGCTCTCTTGGTTTATAATTGGGATGATATAGTGGCTGAAGAGGTTGCAGCAAAAGTTAATGGAGAACCTATAACTGTAAAACAACTTGAGACCCAATATGCAGCATTGCCTGTAGTTTACCAACAGGTTATGACTAAAACTGATCTTCTTGACAGGATGATTGGCTTCGAAGTCATGAGACAAAATGCAGAAGCTGCTGGATATTCTGTAAGTGATGAGGAAGTTAACAAAGTAATAAAATTTGTTAGAGGTCCTACTACGCTCGACGAATTTAAAGAGCAAGTCTTAACACAATATCCAAGTTATAAGAAATTCACGCAAGAATTGAAAGATACTATGATGATTCAGAAGCACATCTCTGACAACATTGAGTATTTTGCAATCACTGAGGAAGAAATGGAAGAAGCATATGCGCAATTCGCATCTTTAGAAGGTGGTGAACAGGTCGAAGCCAGTCACATCTTAATATGTTATGAAGATGCAATGAGATGTACTGCTAACTACACAAAAGAAGAAGCACTTGCAAAAGCTGAAGAAGTTCTTGCTGAATTAGAAACTATGGATTTCGCTGAAGCTGCAAAACAATACTCCACAGGCCCTTCTTCAGTCAATGGAGGAGAACTTGGATGGTTTAGTCGCGGTCAAATGGTAGGTGCATTCGAAGACGCTGCGTTTTCTCTAGAAGAAAATAATATATCTGAGATTGTAGAAACAGAATTTGGATACCATATTATCAAAGTAACTGGTAAAATGGATTCAGACGTTCTTGAATATGAAGAAATGAAACCGTATATCGCATTTTCTCTATTCAACCAGAAGCAACAGTTGAACAACGAAGAATTCCTAGGTTTTGCAGAAAAAAGCAAATCGGAAGCTGATGTACAGATATCATTCGTCGAGGAAGATGTGGAAATAAGTTCTGTGGAAGAGCTTCAGGAAATGCTTGAAGAAACAATATCTGGCGAAGAAACAGGTGACTTCGGAGCTTGTTTTAGAGAGGCTGGAGTAGAAGAAGATTTGATATTCTATTATACAGAAGGCAGTGAAAAAAGTTTGGTTGTTAAAGAATTCGTCGATGATAATGGAGGAATTTATGTAATTGAGAGGACTGGTGAAGTTGATATCCTGGAAAATTGCATAGATGACTTTAAGAAAGTAATCGTTCCGCAATTGATTTGTTTGGAAAATGGCGAGTTTGGTTACGGCGAATTTACTGAAGAAGAATTTAACAGTTTCGTTGGAAATTGTTAATTTATTTTTTCTTTTTTATTATCATAAAAGGAAAGGCCAAAACTAAAAAGAAAACTAGCATTCCAGTTACGTAATACAATAATAAACTAATAAATAAACATAGAACAAAGAAAAAAATTGAATGGTAGATTGTGAGTTTCATTTTATATCCTGAACTTTTTCTGATTGATATTGTTTCTTATAAGTTTTATCAAGAATAAGTTTTTCTGGAATCGCATCTGAAAGTTCTTTTAATATCTCTTCATATTTATCTTTGG
>CAZZGN010000037.1:0-10009 GCA_964654165.1 uncultured Methanosarcinales archaeon
AAAAATATTTTTCGGAAATTTTACGGATTAAAAATATTGATTATTGTTATATTCTTGTGTTGGATCGAAGTCTTCTTCCACTGGTTTGTATGATCCTTGTGGACCTTCTGCTTCTTTATATGTTTCACTTGGATCAGTTTCGTATGTCGTTGCTAAAGTGTAGTCGTTGATTTCTTTCTCTGGTTCTTCTTCGTCTTTTTTGTATTTTTTCGAAGGGTCTTCTTCAACTTCTGCTATGTTTTTTTCTTCCTTTTTTTCAGGAACATCTTCGGTAAAATCTGCTATACTCTTATGGAGGTCTTTTATTCTCTTTTCTTCCTCTTCATTTGTTTCCACTTTATCCTCTAGACGAATTATTTAATATATAAAGCTTTCTATTTATTACTATTATTTAGTGGTAAACATAACAAAATTTAAATATAAGGAACAACACTCCAAGATTATGGGACCAATTAAAGGTAGAATATTAATTGATTATGATTCTATTGAAGATTTGGTAAAGAAACTGGAGAAAAAGGGTAGAGTGACGGAACGTATAAAAACTGGTCTAGAGGAAAAAGATATTTATTCATATGAACAATTAGTGGATTTTTTGGGCAAATCAAAATATATTCGTGATGGGATAAGATATCCTATGTTTGCAGGTATTGGACCAGAGTCTCTAAAAATTATATACACACATTTAAACTCTCTTGGTGTATGTCCTTTCGAAGATGGGTACAAAGAAAACGAGTTATTTTCTACTGAAGATTAATATACTTCTTTGACTTATAGATTTTCATGGAAGCGTCTTATTATACAAAAGAAAAAGATTACGTACTATGTAAGTTATGTCCGAGGCATTGTAAGATTTCTTCAGATGAAGTAGGTTATTGTAAAGTTAGGAAAAATGTTAATGGAAAATTAATTTCTTTAGTTTATGGGAAAGCAATTGCTTTAGCAGTTGATCCGATTGAGAAAAAACCCCTTTTTCATTTCTATCCTGGAATGCCAATATTATCATTCGGCACAGTTGGCTGTAATTTAAGATGCAAGTTTTGCCAGAATTTTGAGATTTCGCATCCTACAGAAATAGACGGAGAAAATATTTCTCCTTCAGAAATTGTTAACTTAGCCTTAGAAAGAAAATGTAAAATGATTGCAGCAACTTATAACGAGCCGACAATTTTTTTCGAATACATGATCGATACATTTAAACTTGCTAAAGAAAAAAATTTGAAAACTGTTGTTGTTAGTAATGGTTTCATAGAAGAAGAACCGTTAAGAGAATTGTTAAAGTTTACAGACGCAATAAATATAGATTTAAAATCTTTTGATAATAAATTTTATACTTCATTAACAACAGCTTGGTTAGAACCTGTATTAAGGACGATAAAAATTATAAATGAATCTTCAACACATTTAGAAATTACAAATTTGGTTATTCCTGGAAAGAATGAAGATTTTGAATCATTATGTTCGTGGGTTGTTGAAAATGTTGGCAAGGAAGTTCCGTTGCACTTTTCTGCTTTTTATCCAATGCATAAGATGTTAGATATTGAAAGAACTTCAAAGGAATTACTTGATAAAGCTTTTTCTGTTGCAAAAGAGAAAGGAATTTTACATGTTTATCACGGAAATATCAGAGGGGAAGAAAATACTTATTGTTCTTGTGGAGAATTGTTGGTTGAAAGAATTGGTTACGAGATTATCTCTAATAATGTAAAAAAAGGAAAATGTAAGTGTGGAAAGAGGATTAAAGGCTGTTTTTAAAAAGTTTTTTTATAATAAAATAATAAAAATTAAAATAATGATTAACAAAAGTGCCCAGATATAATTTTTTGTTTCTGGTTCGGGTTTTTTAAGATTCATTAGTCGCGCTTCGACGAATGACCTTTTTTCCATCATCATTTTAGTTCAAAGTTAAAATTTTCTACGAAAGTGTCTGCAAGAATCTTGTTCTTGTTTCTTAGTCCCATATAGACATCCTTACTATAGCAGTGAGGGCAGACATCCATCTTTCTTCCACAGAGAATGCAATTTACATCTATGACATTATCTCTTGGAAAAATATCTGTATTTCTCACATCTTTCACAAGACTGCTGTCAAAATCAGCAATCCATGACGTCATTTCTTCTTCTAAACAGTGCATGCATACAGGATTAGTTATAGCTTCGTTGCATATAACGCATGCCTGATCGTTGTACACTTGTGGGACCAATTTTCTCACCTCGTTATTATTTCTGAGGCCAGAACAATTCGTTAGAATTTTTTGATAGAACTCCAATGCATTACTCTGGCCCGATTTTTCGTTTGCCTTAGCAATACATCAGATTATAAAATCTAATGTCAACTAGCTTGTTAAGATGCCATGTAGGTACGCTAGTTGTAAACATATTATTGTAGATTGCTGGATGAATATTTAAATCTTATGGTAAAAATTGAACATTTTTTTCGAGAAACATTATTTTTTCTTCTTTATGTAGTATATTATTGTGTAAATGGCAGAAACTATTACATAGGCGGGAATGATGAAAATTACGACTATGAAGAAAAATGCTTCTTCAACTCCGAAAAATCCACTTATTAAATTATGTAGAATTATTGAAATGAATCCAGCCACAACAATTATCCATGCCTTTTTCCAATCTAGTAAAAATAGTTTCATTTGCAATCGCATTTTTCAATATTCTCTTTTGTCCTTGGACACCATGAATTGCGTTGCGTTCCTTCATCAATATGGATCCACCCTTCAGGTGTTCCAGGAGCTTTTTGACCAATTGCACCATAATAGCAACCACTGGCTAAAAGGAAATTATTTTTTACCATTTCTTCATAAGTGAACGGTACATTTTCTGAAGCAGGAGCTTCATTACATGCATTCTGGCAGGCCATTTGAGGAGAACAAGCTACTAGGAATAATACCACGACTAACAATAGTACGTATTTCATATTCATATCTTAGTGGGGGAGAGCTATATATATGTTTCGATAGAATGGTTTATAAATAGAGAATTTAACCTATTTCTTATGACTAAGAAGAAAAAACAAAAATATATACTATTGAAATACTTCGGAATTGGAATATGGTTTGTTATTAAATACATAGGAATAGCTTTTTTTAGAGTTGGAAAATTAATTTATTTAGGGATTAATTCATTGTTTAAAAGAAAGAGGAAAACAATTAGAAAAAAATCCAAAAAAGGGATTGGAATAAAAGTTATAGACACTTTGAAAGGGGATTTTTCAAAATTCTGGAATAAATATAAAAAATCAGATTCTATGATAGGATTAGTTATCGGGGCCAGAGGTTCTGGAAAAAGTGCAGTTGCTTTAACAATTGCTGAAGATTTTCGGGGAATTGATAAAAAAATATTTTCTATGGGGTTTATTGGTTTACCTAGATGGATAAAAAATGTGGATGATATTAAAGAATTGAAAAATGATTCTTTGGTTGTTATAGATGAATCTGGTATATTATTTTCTTCTCGCGAATCAATGTCGAACGCGAATAAATTATTATCTGAATTATTATTTGTAGCTAGACATAAAAATATGTCAATTTTATTTATTTCTCAAAATTCTTCGAATTTAGAAGTTAATACTTTAAGACAAGCAGATTTTATGATATTGAAAAAATCATCACTTTTACAAGAAAATTTCGAAAGAAAAATTGTTGCGAAAGTTTATGAAGAACATTCTTCAGGGTTTAAGAAGTATAAAGATTACAAAGGACTATCTTTAATTTATTCTGACGATTTCACAGGATTTATTGAGAATGATCTTCCTTCTTTCTGGAGTGAAGATATTAGTAAGAGTTTTAGGTAGAATAAAATGAAACATCCAAACGAAAAAATAATGAGGGAATTAATTGATTATACGGTGAAGTTCAATAAATTTAGAACAGGTTGTTTTATTGTAAAAGGAGATAAAATTATTTCAAAAGCAATCTCAACTGTCACTAAAAACAAAGTTACGACAGAACATGGCGAAATAAACGCCATTAGCAAAGCTTGTAGAAAACAAAAAAGTTATTATTTGAAAGGTTGTTGGATTTATACAACACAAATACCTTGTCCGATGTGTACTTCTGCGATAGTTTGGGCGGAAGCAAAAGGCATCGTTTATGGATGGGACGGAATGCATACTTGGGGGAAGGCAAATATTAACCCAAGAACTATACTTAAAACAGCTAAAAAGAAAATTGAAATTTTCGGCCCTTTCTTAGAAGATGAATGTTTAAGGATAAAGGGATATAAGAGGAATATTTTATAAACAATAAGTTCTTCTCCCCTTCTATGGACATTGTATTCCTAAATAATAACGAGAAAGAATTTCAGGAAATAGCTTCTAAGCTAGATCTTAAACTATATTCAGAAGGAGATTTAACCATATTAAAAAAACCTGTAAGAGAAGAATTGAATAGAAATGTTGATATTATCTACGGAATGGAAGAAGACAAGAAAAAAGATTTCATCCATCATAGAAACTCAGGTCTAAATCATATCTTAGCAAAGATTTTATTTGAAAAAGACATAGCTGTTGGATTTTCATTTTCGTTGTTTCTAAAATATGGTGCAACCATATTAGGAAGGATGAAACAAAATGTTAAATTATGTAAAAAATACAAAGTTAAAATGTTTGTCGCGTCTTTTACTTCTGATCCTTATGAACTGAGATCTGAGGAAGATATGAAAGTTTTTGCGAAAACAATTGGAATGACTGGAAAAGAGAATAAAGTAGTTGAAGATAAAATTATTTACAACAAAAAAAAGAAAGAAGGGAAAATTCCTGCTGATGGTGTTGAAATTTTAGATTTCTAACTTTATTACTGCGTTATAACAAGTTGGTGCACAATTCTTACCATTTGGTTGACTTGTTTCATAATCCAATATAAAAGAATCTAGTTGGTATAATAATGCTTCAGATCCCCTTTGACTTACTTTTATATAGATTTTTTCAACTACTGTGTATGGGTCTTCGATATATGGGCTAAAATAAAAATTAATTTTACCTTCGTTTTTATTTACATGAAGGAATTTAATTTTACCATTTCCTTCGTAAATGTAATTAGGGTTAGGTCCTTCTTGCATTTTTCCACTTTCTTCAAGAGTGGTTAAGTCAAATCTTTCACCATTTATACTTATTACTAAATTATCTAATCCTACATCAGGCATTTCCACAGAAATCCAACTTGAACAACCAATTTGAGTGCACATCTGATTCAGTGGGAGTAAAAAGATAGTAACACCACCAAGAACAATTATTGAAATAACGACAATAATAATTATTTTTAAGTTCATTAGATTATTATTTACTCTTAATTATAAATAACTTTCGATAACTTCAATTATATTCTTTACATTTCTCACAATATCTTTTACCGTTTTTTAATTTGAAGCATCTGCCTTTACATTTTTTGCAGTGAATATTTTTTCGGGCGTACATTTTCTTTTTTCATCCATATATTAATCAGTTTTTCTGAAAGCCAAAATGGTAGAAGTTTTTGGAAATAATAATATTTTCCTCCGCCAACTATATTTCTAAATCCTTTTTTATTCTGAATTATTTTATTTATTAGAATTGGAATATCTTTAATGTTCTTTTTTGCACCTTTCCCTGCAATTGTAGAAAATTTTGTTGTCATATTATAATATGGACTTTTTTTATTAAACGAATTATTTCCAGTTTTAAGATTCTTCCCGAAAATATCTGTTTGATAAGATCCGGGTTCGATTAAAAAAACTTTTATATTTTGTAATTCTAATCTTAAACTTTCACTTAAACCTTCTAATGCAAACTTACTTGATGCATATGCAGACATTCCTGGTGGTGCGACCAAACCTGAAACACTTGAAATGTTGATTATTTTCGCGTTTCTAGATTTTTTTAGTAATGGTAAAGATTCTTTAATTACATTTATTACACCGAAAAAATTTGTCTCAAATTGTTCACGAAATTCTTTTTCTGTTAAATCTTCAAAGAAACCACCTAAAACGTAGCCGGCGTTATTGATTAGGACATCTAATTTATCCATTTTCATGGCTTTTTTTATAGAATCTTTTTTTGTGACGTCTAATTTTAAAATTTTAATATTTTTATGGAAAAGCTTGTTTTTACTTGTATTTCTCATAGATGCGTAAACTTTATGACCTCTATTTGCTAGGTACAAAGCAGTTGCATAGCCAAAACCACTTGAACAGCCTGTTATCAGGATTATCATATTTAGTAGATATGCTTGTTTTATATAAAAATATGGTGTTTAAGGGGCCTTTTATTAAATAAAAAACTTTATAAACAAAGGAGAATTAAATTGTCGTGGTAGGTGGTACTATATATGCTCAAAAAAAGAGGGCTTTTGCTCATTGCATTTTTTCTTGTAGTTGTTATGGCAATTAGTGTGAGCGGGAATACTTGTGGGACATGGATAGAGAAGAAGTATTGTTCAGACCATGTTTTTTTGGATACAGTTACAAAAGTAGATTGCAAAACCATGTGTGAAAATGACCCTGCTTTGTTTAAATGTTGTGAATGGAGAAGTAACCAAGCTTGTTATGGCGGTTCGTTTCTGTTGCAAACTAATAATGGGGGGATAGATGCTTCTATTTGTGATGGTTCTCTAAGTACACCACCCCCTCCTCCTGAATGGACACAGTGTTACAATGGACCTTATTATGAAGGAGTAGTTAAAACAGATAAAGACTGGACTCCTTGGGTCACTGGCGCTGTTGCAGGTTATTACAAAATTCTTGGAGGGAGTCTAGATGAAGCACAAAAATTTTGTGAGGAACAACCTGAAGCGTACACTGGATCATGGCATTCTCTTCCCGAAACTGAACTATGTGTAACAAGCCCAAAAGAAACAATAGCATTTTTAGACACACAGGAGTGGAACACAAAAGAATGCGGGGATGATGGCGATAAAAATATAATCAAAAATGTTCATTGCACATATGGGGTGGAATCTTCATGCAATGATGCAAAAGGAAATGATGAAGATAATTATATAGACATGGATGATGCAGATTGCCAAGAAATGTGTTATAACCCATTTACTCCAAACCCGAGCGACCCAGAAGGAGGAAATTGGGCGGCAAATAATAATTTTGGTACATATGCTTCCACTTCCGCTCCCAATGGATATGATAATTGTTGTGGAGATGACGGACCAGTCTTTATTAATGATGGAAATTGGATAGATCAGATATTGTCAGATGAATTTTGGTGTTGGATTCAGAGAGATTATATCCCTACTGCACCAGTTAGAATTCTTGCAAATCAGGTCGAAGCAAATCAATTCTGTGTTGAGAAAGGGTTTGCAGAAGGAGCAGTTTATTTTGAAAAAGAAACATGTAGTTCTACAGAGAGTATAGCTAATTACAACGTCCAAGGAGACCTACCCTATCAAGGTTGGTGGACAATGAATTGTGGAGAATATGGTGGAAATGAAGTACTAACAAAAGTTGTTTGTAAAATGCAAGTAGGGGTAGGGGATCTTGGTTTTACAGATGAACATCCTAATGCACCGCTTGCTATGTTATGTAATTTAGGAAAAGGATGGATAGGTGGAGATGTTAATGGGTATCTGATAGAAACATTAGAATATTATGAAAGTGATGGAACAAAAAAAGACACAGATGCTATTGTTGCTGGTCCAGGTGCAAATTCAGATTGGATGTTTTGTGATGCTGATAATCAGAATCTTTTCAACAAACCCTTTACTGAACTAATAGGTAAACATGATACTTTTGACGATCCGTCTTCCTCATCATCAAAAGACACACTTTTTATTTGTTATCCTCAAGGCAATAGTAATAAAATAAAACAATGTACAGAAATAGAGAATGTTCCAAATGATTACTCAGTAATTGGAGATTCACTATATACGTTATATGGTGTAACAACCAATCTTCCTTTTGAATTTAAGGACACATTTTCAACATCCTCGTCAAACTCAATAATGGCTTTCCAAATACCCAATACGGATCTAACAGATGAAACTCTTTTTTATTTTTCTAGTTTCAGTAGACTTTATTTTTCTACTACTGGGGAGACTGACATAAGCAAGGTTAAAATAGAATATTCCGGAGGGCAACAAGAGTTTATTCCAATTAAAGTGTTTGAAAAAAATAATATTCATGAAGATATGCCTGAAAATGAAGAAAATTATATCTGGAATCTTTTTTACATAAATGTACAAAATTTTGACAAGATTGCAGAAAGTGTTACATTTATTCCAACAGATAACCAAGACAAGTTTATGTGGATAAAAGAGATACACATGTCAACAGTAGATCCAATTTATTATTGTTCTGCGGCAAACTCTGATCCTGATCCATTAGGTCATTGGTCTGGAGATTTAGACGAAGATAAGACAACTTATGGGTATATTGGAATTGGTGCTTGCAATGCACAAGAAAACTTTGGCTGGGCAGGTGCATGTTGTGGAGATGATACAACATCAACTAATTTTGAACATTATCTAACATGGGAGGAAGATACATCATCTACTCCCTCTGGATATGATGGTGCAGCGTGTTGGAAAGGAATATATTTAGATAAGAACCAAGGACTTTATGAAGCAACTGGGATGGAGACTGATAAAAAAATATTGTTCGCCGTCAACGATACAAAATCTTATTTTGCAGGATGCGGAATTGATCCACTTTTAATTTATGATGGAACAGGAATTAGTATAGAAAATAGTTATTATTCACACGATGCAACTTATAACAAGAAGTTTGATATCCAGACAGTTCTAGGAGAAGAATGTGCTTATGAAGGCAATCACACTTGTAATGTAAATGGCATATGGTTGAAATCTGATGACCCATTATTTTGTGAAGCGCTTGATGGGGATTTGGATGAGGAAACAGGAGAATGCACGTGGGGAGAAAACACAATTGCAGAATCTTTTAAATTAAGCCAATCTCAGGAAGGAGAACAGATGTGCTGTCCTAATGGTGGATGCTGGGACGGAGAAAAATGTGTTGTAGAATTTAGTCCAGATAAGTACGGAAACCTTATTTGTGCAGATAGTCTTTGGAAAGAAAAATCAGAAGTGATTAGTTACAATCCTTCCAGATCTGAAGAAGGAATCTGTTCTGAGAATTATTGTTTTACTGAAAAAATAGGTTTGAATCTAGACAATGACGATGTTTCAGATGAACTAGATAATTGCCTCCACACCCCTACTGAAGATACAAACCTAGAGGCAGTAGGAACTGAAGGTAACGATAAAGGTTGTGCCTTGGACCCAGTTTTTGCAGATAATAAAGATGGTCCGATAAAACAAGGTCACAAATTTCAAGGAACAGGTGTAGTTGAAGAAGGAAGTTGTGTGCCACAAGATTATTTTATGGACAACGCTTACTGTCATAATGGTACCTGGGCAACAAGAACTGCTTTTGTTGCAGCAGCGATGAAAAACTTTGCTATGGAAACAGATGGTATTGACGAGTTTACAATATTCTGCGATGAAAAAGAATATTCTCTTCTTGAAGATGATGTGATACAAGACTATACTTTTATTGATGAAAGTGTTTGTGTAATGGATTATTCTAAAAATAATGATGAAGAAGAGAGATTAATTGGAGTTGTTGGTGAGAATGAGCCTTCTTATTATGAGGGGATAGAAGGGATTTTAGGAGGAACCTTACCTTTGGCTAATCCAGATCTCTGTTATGAGGTTTACAAAAATTTAAATTATGCAACTGAGTACAATCAATATCATCTTTGCGATACCCCGAGTGGAAGCTTAAAAATAAGAATTTGGTACAATCCATTTATGAAAACTCTTCTCATTACAAGATTTAATGAATATATGAATCCTTTAGAAATAAGTGACTGGCCAGAAATATTCAAACGTTTCATTTCCAATCCAATTAATACAATAATTCAACTTATACAAGGAGATGAGTTTTATTTAGGATTATTTCAAGGAGAAAACTTGGATTTATTACCAGAAACTAATTTCGATAAATTATATGAAAGCAGAGTTAAAGATTCTGCAGAATCAAAATCAATCAT
>CAZZGN010000038.1:0-9986 GCA_964654165.1 uncultured Methanosarcinales archaeon
CAGTCTTTTATTTGAGCTGGAGTCAGATCTTACAACTCGGGAATAATCCTTACATTTGAAATAGAAATGAGGAAGTTCCTTTCCGCCTGATAATACTGTGAAAGTATCAGAGAACGGCCAGATGTTTGAGAGCTTCTCAGCGACTTTCTTGTCATCAACATCAATCACTATAAGCCCATTATACCCTCCGAGAACACCGTATGTGATGTTCTGGGGTTTTTGTTGTTCCTGAGTATCAAGAATATCCTGCATGTCATCGTAAGAATAGGAGGTTATATTTCCCTTGTAGACCTTACCCTTGGATTTATATATTGAGTTGGTCAACTGGTCTGTGTATGAACCATCGTCCTCTAGCTTGAATCGTGTTGGATCTAACGGCCACCCTGGTTCACTTGGATGTTTACGGAATGTTTTAAGGAATCTAAATTTACTGAGCTGTTTTGGAATCATTTGAATCACCCTCAGTATTCAATACTCTATCGATGATTTTTTGCCCAGATTCTTCATCTCTTGTCCATTGTATATATGGCCATAGATAAATATATGTTCCATTCATACATTTTCTTTCACTAAGTATCTGTTTTTTCTTGAAGAAATTGATGATCATAAGACGTTCTGGAGGGAACCGATTTGTTAATATTCCATACTCTGAAAGATACTCAAATATCTCTTCTCGGGGTATAAAATAGTTCATATGGTGTGAAATTGTAATAAATTTTTCAAAGAATTCGGTCATGAAATTTTTCTGTTCAATTTTGAATTTCTCAGATAAACTCATATTTTCTGTAAATACTGATTTTGAATTTCCATTTGTCAAGTTGACCAACTTCATCACTTTATTATACTTGGGAAATAGGTTATATATAAATCTTTCTATAAATAAAGTTTTTACGCTCACTGCGCACAGATAAATCAAGGTTTTCAACCCTATCCGCGAGGATTTTTTTAAATCAGTAGTACTGATTATTAATATTTTTGATATATAGGTGTCAAAACAGCGAATTATCTGCCCCATCTGTGCGTAGAATTTGGGCAGAAAAGCGAAACATTTATATATGTTGTATAAGTTATATAAATTATGGTACTTCCAGATGATTCAGATTCAGATTCAAAACCAGTTCTTGTAATTATTACTAGAGAACAGAATCTTTATTTGAAAAGACATGGTATGCAAAAGTCCAAATTTTTCAGACAAGCGATTGAAGCACAACGAGATGGAAAATGGGAATATCAGTTTTTAGATGTACCTGAGTGATAAATATGAAAATTAGAGATAAAATTATTATGCGGGATATTAATGAGATACATATGTATTCTAGAAATAACAAGAAACACCCTGAAAAACAAATTTCTCTTTTAGTGGCTAATATTAAAGAATTTGGTTTTACCAATCCAATTTTGATTGATAAAACCGACAATATTATTGCAGGACATGCAAGATATCTTGCTGCGAAGCGATTAAACATACCAGAGTTGCCTTGTATTGAGTTATCTGATTTAACAGCTACCCAAGTTAAAGCTTTGAGAATAAGCGACAATAGACTGGCTGAATTAGCTGAGACTGATATTGAAATGTTGAAACTTGAGATAGGTGATCTTAAACTAGAGAATTTTAATATAGAGTTACTTGGATGTGATGATTTAAATTTAGGGCAGGATATTAAAGAGGATGATTATGAAACTCCTGAAGAAATTGAAACTAAGATCAAGATAGGAGATATCTTTGAATTAGGAGATCACAGATTAATGTGTGGAGATGCAACCAAAAAAGAAGACGTTAGATCATTAATGGTTGATAAAAAAGCAGATATGATATTTACTGATCCACCATACAATGCCGCTTTCAATGGTAGAAGTGGAGACTTTAATGTTATTAAGAATGATAAATTAAAAGAAGATGATTTTGATAAGTTTATAAAACAATTTATTGATACTTATAAATTGTTTAGGGCTCCTCATGAATATTTTTGTTGCAATTGGAAGTTGTATCCTAAATTATACTCTTTAATAGGTGCTAATAATTTAATTATTTGGGATAAAAAGTCTTTTGGAATGGGTAATGGGTAATGGATATCGTCATCAGCATGAATTAATAATTTTTAATGGTAAGTTTGATTCAAAAGAAGAGAGTGACGTTTGGAGTATATCTCGTGAAAGTAAGAAGTATATTCATCCAACACAGAAACCTATTGGTGTTCCTGCCAGGGCTATTAATAACAGCAGTAAGATAGGAGATATTGTATTAGATTTATTTGGCGGTTCAGGTTCAACACTTATTGCTTGTGAACAACTTAATCGTAAATGTTATATGATGGAATTAGATCCAAAATATTGTGAGGTAATTTGTCAAAGATGGGAGAAACTAACAAACCAAAAAAGAGAAATTATCCAAAAGTAAGAAAATCAAGTATAAAAGCCCCTAAATTAACTTTTGATAATGTATCAAAGGCACTTGAAGATTCAGCTGGTATTCTTGATGTAGCTGCAAAGAGACTTAAAATATCTAGAGCATGGTTGCATGAATACATACATAGGGATCCTGAATTAGTCAAAGTTAGAATTAATGAGAAAGAATGTTTTATTGATAGTGCTGAGGCACAACTAGTTCAAAAAGTTCAACGTGGTGAGGATTGGGCTGTTAAATATACTTTATCAACATTAGGTAGAAAGAGAGGCTATCAGGAGAAGCAACAGGTGGAACACTCAGGTAACATGAGTTTAAAGATTGGACCTTTAAATGAAACTGAAAAAGAAGACTTATTAGATGATTTAAAAATTGTAGAGGTTGAACCAGTTGAGTAATCAATATAAAATTTCATTGAAATATTGTATTGATTTAATTAAGTCAAATAAAGACCGACATGAAATTCAGAAGATATTAAACTTTGTTTTTAAATTTGAATATAATTTCCCAGTATTTTGTCAATTCTTCTTACCACAAGCATTTAATAAACCATTTTGTAAGGAACATTTAGAGATTATTCATGAATTCACAAATGAGCATAATTCAGCTGTGGCATTTCCAAGGGGACATGGTAAGTCAACGTTGATTGGTCAAGGATTGATATTACATAGAATATGTTATCGATTAGAGAAATATATCTTATATTGTTCCCAGAACAATGAGAAAGCCTTGCAATTCTTAGAACCAATCTCTTATGAAATAAAGAACAATAAGAGATTGAAATTTATATATCCGAACATTGATATTACTCAAGTTAAAGATGAGGACAGTGGAAAGGATAGACAGGATTGTTTTGATATTGGAAGAGATTTAAGAGTACAAGCATTCTCATTTGAAAAGAACGCAAGAGGATTTAAATTTAATAATCAAAGACCGACTTTAATAATATTTGATGATATTGATGACGATCAGAAGGTCATCAACCCAGTACTAAGAGAAAAGGATTGGCAGAAGATATCTAAACAAATGATTCCAGGGTTAGATTCAGAGATTGGTAAGTTCAAAGCAATAGGAACAATCATTCACATGGATTGTATGATTAAGAGATTAATCGATATGGAAGGAGGGAAAATATATCAAGCATACCAAGTTGATGAGGATAATAAAATAATACCAAGTAGTATAATCTTTCCTGAACTATTCTCTATAAAGAAATTCCAGAAATACATAACTGATTTCGGGAGTAACGCAGCAGCCAGTGAATATCTTAACAATCCAATTGATGATGTAACAAATCTTATTAAGAGAAAATGGTTAATGTCATGTTATTGTGAAGAACTAAGCTTCACAAACAATACAACAAATTACAGTGATAAAGTACAAGGAGTTGACTTTGCCTTCTCTGACAGAGTATCAGCTGATAAAAGTGTGTTTGCAGGTATAGGAGTAAACGATGACTGTAAAGATTTAATATCATATGTTTCAAAGAAAGGAATGAGTATCATTGAACAATTTGATTATATCGAATATTTAACAGGTGTGTATGATTTTAGGATGAACGCATTAGAAGAGAACAGTATTCGATCAATGAGTAAAGAAATTAAGAGATACAAGTTTCCATTCACATTATTCTGGACTGCTGGAGCTGATAAAGCAGCTGTTGAGAAAGACTGGAAACAAAATGAATTTGATGAGAAACGTCATACCATAGGAAAGACTGCTATGATTACACGATTAGCCACGATGTTTGAAAATAACTTTAACTCAATCAATGAAGGTAATGGATATACTTTTAGAATTCCTTACAAGACACCAAAGGACAAGGAGATTGCTCACACTATAACAGAAGAATGTTGTTCATTTGCTTTACAAGATGGTAAGTTAATTGAAACAGGAGTACATCCTGATGGTCCAATTGCTATTCAATTATGTAATGAAGAACTTGCATTACATAATGATTCTGATATTGAGGTGGCTTTCACAGGTGATAAAAGCAGCGATGAGTCAGATAATTATGTAGATGATGAAGATAATGATATTTTAATATACTGAGGATTAACAATGAGATACCAGAGAGTTTGCAAACGATGTGGAGAACTATTTTACACAGCTTGTAGACACGGCAAAATATGTTTAAAGTGTGTCAAATTCAAAGGAAGTTGTGGAGTATTAGAGGAGGATGAATAACAATGGATGTAATTATGAAAGGTGGAAGTATAGGTACAAAGAAATCATTTAAAGATTTTTTTTTGCTTTAGTTAAAGAAATTAATAGTTGGACGAATACAACGGTAATTTTGCAAGATATAACAATAAAACCTAATTTAAAATGATATGGAGCGACAAGGCAATCGATTACACCAACGGTGGCAAGACCACCGGCTGCTGGGTTATGACTATCGAGGAGTCCAGAGAGGCTTTGAGGAAGAGGGGATTATGAAAATCTACAAAAAGAAAAAGATAAGTAAGAAGAAACTCAAGTTCAAAGCAAAGAAGGAGGTTATAGTAAAGGATGGGACAAGCACAGATATCGATGATACTAAAAAATAATTATCCGAGTTATCTATCATACAGGGATATCATGCAAAAGTCAGATAACTCAAAACGATCCATTATGAGATGCCTATCCCGATTAAGAAAACGGGATGAAGTGGAGTTCAAGATGGTAAGGAGCAATACCTCAACTGGGGTATGGAAAACATTATACAGGAGTAAAACAGGAGGATGAATGAATATGGCAAACAAAAATGAAACTGAACTAAAAGAAATCAAGGAAGATGCAACACAGAAAGCGGTGGAAGCAGCATTACACGACCAAAAGGCAAAACATGCCGATGAATTAAAACAATTAAATGAAGCACTAGATGAAGAGAAAAAGAAAACAAGATTTAAACCAGTACCAGCACCAGTCCCAAAGGAACAACAGGGGTTACCTGAAGGAATGCATGAAACACAAATCAAAACAACTGTGAAAAACATGTCAACGGTAATTTCCAATGCATTACTACAGATGAAAGATATGGCAACAGTGGAAGTTCTACTAGATACCAATGTGAGAATGAAGAAAAGACTTAATTCTGTAAAGAAAATGGGAGCAGCGGAAAACATGAAGATTCGTAACACATGGAAAACCACCCCACCACAGATGTATATTGCTCAACTCGAAGGTAAAAAAATTAGCAATGATGAATACCAAATATCATTCGGTGTTTTTGAAACTGACGATAAAGGAAATAAGAAGTTGTACACACATTATGCAGATGTAGTCATGCATGATGGCTCAAAAATAAAAAGAGCAACATCAGCAGAATACAGAATTGCGTATGAAGTAATTGAAACCATTAAAACAAATAGGCCAATTACAAGAGAAGTTATAAAGATAGATAGAATACAGGAATGATTGAAATGATGAAAAGAGAATTAAATTGGGATGGAGAAAAGATCAAAGAAGTTGTACCACAGGAAGAAAAGAAACATGACACAAAAGACATCTTGAATGGATTAGATCATGTCCGTGGAGAACTTAACAAGTTCGCACAATCAAAAGCACAGTTCAAACAACAAATGCACCAGCTTGATAATCAAATCAAACAAGCAAGTACATTTGAGAAAGAATTGACCGCCTTTGAAGCAAAATGTATAGAACTTCAAAAAGAGAAGATTCAACACATCATCAAGGTCAATCACAAGGAGTGTTATGACAAAGCAGTTAAGTCATCAAGCGAGACAATTGCTAAGTCACCAGATTCATATGACGATAGACAAAAGAAACAATTACCTTATTTGGACTATCAGAAACTTTTGGCACAACTTCCAAAGATGGCTGAGAAGATTGCAAATCGGATGATTAGAATATATCTATTTGAAGAACCTATTTTTGATAATCCTTTCAAGGATTAATTTTTTTCTTTCTTTTTTTAGTGGTGTTTAAATATAAAGATACACAGGTAATGATTAACAATGGAAAATTGGTTCAAATCTCTAGTTGGTAATATCAGTCATATTTCAAAGAAAGCTATTTCAGGTTCTCCACAAACAAATCAGGAAATAGGACTTAGCAACTTAACTTATTCTACTCAACAAAACCCGAAAGACAGAGAAGCAATATATCCAAACTGGTTCTTCTCAGCAAGACTTGGACAACCAAGAAGAGTTGACACCCAGAAACTAAGACAACTATCACAATCACCATGGGTGCAAATGGTCACCAATACATTCAAGAAACAAATACAGGTAATTCCATGGGATATTGTCCCCGAAGATGAGGAAGACGAGTCCGACCATAAAGCAGATATTCAAAAATGTAAAGACTTCTTCGCATCTGTTAATGAAAATCAACAAACAGTTGATGATTTAAATTCCGAATCAATAACCGATATTGCAGAGATTGACGCAGGTGTCTTTAATTACGTTTACACAAGCGATTCATACACAATCGGAGAAGTTCCGATATTCAATGGATGGGGAGAAATCAGCGGGACTGAACAAGGACTTCTTCTCAAACCATTAGGACAAAGGCAAATCAGAGCTATCAAGACAGTTGATGGAGCGACCATGCTTAAACAAGTTGACATTCACAAGAACTTAATTCAATTCTGGCAATACTCATTCAAACATCCAAGACAGAATCCAACAAGATTTGAAAAAGCTGAAATCGAATATCTTATGATGAATCCAAAAACATATGACGTTTACGGGTTTGCTCCAACACAAGCAATCCAACAAGTCTTAGAGTTATTGATTCAAGGAACAAGATACAACAAAGACATTTACACAAACAATGCAGTTCCTGATATGCTTATCTCTTTACCTAAATTACCAAAGGATCAACTAAGAACTCTTAAAAGAACCTGGAATAATAATTACAAAGGGAAACCACATCAAGTGGGTTTCATTAACTGGGCGATTGACAAGGTAACCAAACTAGCTGATAACAACCGAGATTTAGAATGGTTGGGCGGGCAACAATGGTATTTCCGTATATGTTTCGGTGTTTATGGAGTTAGTCCAGAAGAAGCAGGATTCACTGAAAGTTCTAATAAAGCCACGGGAGACAGTCAAGAAAGAGTTACTATAAGAAACGCTCTGAAACCATATCTTAAGAAGTACGAGATGTTACATACTAGAAAATCAATATCTGAGATTCTTGGCCGAGAAGATCACGGACTTGTATTCAAATACTTACCGAAAGACCACGGTGCAGAAAAACTTGAGTTTGAGCAGAACATGAAAGAACTGGAAGAAGGAGCTCTCACAATTAATGATTATCGAAAGAAGAAAGGATTAAAACCATATGACTGGGGAGACGAGCCTTTCCAGAAACAAGTGGCTAATCCATTTGGAAATATTGAAGGGGATGGAGCAATGCCTCCAAAAGAACCTAAAGTCCCTGATCCAAAGGATGAAAAAGATAAGAATAAAGCTTTTAAAAAGAAGTTCGAGGTATTTCTAAATGGTAGGAACACCAACAGCTGATCAACAGAAAGGAGTTCTAAATAATAATTCCCAATGGGATGCTGATGCACATAGATTTATACAAGTCGATGCATCGGGTGCTTTAATCAGCCCTACAAATCCATTACCAACTGAAATAATAGGAGAAAGTGGGAATGTCGCGGAAGTCACTGAGAATAATAAACTAGAATTCAAGGATTTTCAAGAGAAGATGAAGACCGACCAGTTAGTAGACCATTATTCCACGGTTCACTGTATGGTTGACATAGATAAATTTGTTTTTGTAATGAAGAGCCGAGAGAAATGGAATTACTATTCAACCATGTCATTCGAAGAATTAAACCGATTTGCAGATAACAACGGGATTGACCCAGTAGAAGCGTTCGACATGTTTATGATTAATTATTGTTCACACACACTTAACATTCTACCTCCAGAAAGAAAAGAACTTATGGAAGAGATAGACGATATTAATAAAGATTCAACCCATCAATCACCACTTGGAAATCAGGGTAATCAAGTTTCAGATATTTCTTGTTGTACCCCAACTTCACCCACCCTCGATACTATGAATAAAGAAGCGGACGACATCATATCGCCTGGTGGCGACCTTATTGATGACGCCCAAGATTATTCTGATTTCCTCTTAAAATTCTTTGATAGACTTGAAAAGAATGTTCTATCTTCATTAAAGAAAGTTGGACCCGAAATTGAAAAGAAACATATGGGAAAGACCTTCGGGCAATTCCTAACAGATATGTTCAACGGGGTCAACACAGTGGCCTTTTCAAATCAAGTTAGACGATACATCAAAACAGATTTAGTTAATGGCTTAACATCAGCCGAGGCAGAACTCAGTTTGGATATCGGCTACACTGCAGCTTATCAAGAAAAACTTAATCAATTGGCATCACAACAAATTGACGGTTACATGATCAATGGAAAGAAATGGTTCGGGATAAAAGGAGTCACAAAAGAAATTCAAGCTCAAGTAATCCAAACAGTCCAGAATGGAATCAATGATAACAAAGGAATTGATGCAATTAGTAAAGATATTCAGAAAGACTTTTCAAAGTTTTCAGAATGGCGGTCAGATATGATTGCTCGAACCGAAACAACAAGAATTACAAATGAAGGTAAGATGCTCGGATATAAAGAATCAGGTATTGAAGGTAAGAAAGTATGGCGAGCAGCAATTGATAGCCGAACATCTCCTATATGTCAAAGACTTAATGGGCAAGCAGTGGAACTAGATGACGACTTCACAGACCCGCAAACAAACAAAAGATATCCAGCTCCTCCAAGTCACAGTAATTGCAGATCAACAATATCATTTACACCAAAAGTATAGTGGTGTTTAAATATAAAAACTCACAAGAGGTATAATTATGGAAATTAATAAGGGAACACATGAAGCATATCGGACTGAATTGTTCATGCCAATTATGAAAGAAGCAGATGGAAAATACATCGCAGTTCTCTCAGATGATTCTGTTGATAGAGATGAAGAACGAGTCTCTAAAGGATGTCTGGAACAATTAGGAATGGATAATGGATATCTTGCAGCTCTTTGTAATCATAGTAACGATGTATTTATGATGGTTGCTGAATGGACAAACCGAGGTATAAAAGAAATTGATGGTCACACAGCACTTGTTGCTGAACCAAAATTCTTTACTAAGTCAAGCCCACAAGCAAGACAAATAAAAGGCATGTTAGATGAAGGAGCAAAAATAGGAATATCCATTGGTGCTATGGTAAATAAATACGATGACATTGATGGTATGCGCATTTATACTGAATTAGAATTAGTGGAAGCAAGTTTCGTCGCCATCCCTAGTAATAGGCACGGTCGAGCATTAGCGATTGCTAAATCATTCAGTGGTAAGAAAATAAAATTGGAGGCCAATAAAATGGAAAAAGAATTTACACAAAAAGATATTGATTCCGCTCTAGATAAAAAAGTGGATGAAATGAAATTAGATTTCTCAAAGCAACTTGTAACCAAGGACGCTGAGATAACAAAACTTCAAAGTGATTTGAAAAAATCAGAAGAAGATAAAGATAAAGCTGAAGAAGCTGCTAAAGAAGAAGCTGGCAAAGCTAAAGAAGAAGCAGATGAAAAAGAA
>CAZZGN010000039.1:0-9910 GCA_964654165.1 uncultured Methanosarcinales archaeon
ATTGTCGAGCAATTAATGCAAATGCACATTAAAGCATTGAAAGAATTAGGTGTTGACTTAGAACAACAGGCTAAAGAGCTTGCTGATAAAGGAAAAGAAGGCGAACCTAAGGGAACTGAAAAACCAATCGATGACCTATTGGATTAATTCTTTTATTTTTCTTCTTTGATTGTTTGGATTATTAAGGTTATTCTCAATAAATCTGTAGTTCTAAGAATATGATATGGGCAAAAGTTTTTAAGTAGAACACAATTCCCAAGTAGTAACAAAATGAACTTAAAAGATGTTGAAGATATAATTCGAACTGAATCACATTTAGTATTGACCGACCCAACTAGAAAATATCTTAATCCTAATACTGATTGGACCGATGCGAATATATATTTTGGCATGGGTGGCGGAAGCCAAGAATTGACAAAGGGGCTTCCTCTTGATATTCTTGGGTTAGTTTTTACAGGAGAATTATTAAAACAGAAAATGGAACTCAAAAAAGCTTCAATTCTTGTAGCAGATGTAATTACTAAAACTAATCCGTTTCCTGAGTCAGATATAGATAGGGTATGTAAAGGAGAACAAGAAATCATGCAATACCTTCTTGATCTTTTTGGATTTGACGGGTGGGATGTTATTCTTCATTCAGATTTACATATTGCAGGCGCACATCCTGGTTATACTTCTTTTCTTGAGGACACATGCGCAAACATTGACGAGGCCATAAAGAGGAGCCCATTTAGTGAACTAGGAAAAGATGCTAGGGGACATAAAGATAATTATCATTTTGCACTAGAATGTGCACTTACACATTATTTAGTTGGAAATGGTATCCATTTAGGGTGGTATATACCCGGTCCAGATATTCAAACATCAAAACAAGTTACCCAACTAATCTCACGTTTTGGAAAAGCAGGTTTAAAAAGAATGGATGAGGAACCTTTTGATTCATATTATATTGAATTAATGAAAGTTTTAGGGGAGGAAGATAAAATAACACCGGTTTATGCAAAAGCAGCATTTCGTATAACTGCTGTTAAGAATGAAGTAGAAAGAGTGCCACCTTATATTTGCTATCAACCTCAGAACAGAATTCTACTTATAGATAATGAGTGTGTAACAGATAAATTAACTGATACATCTGGTAGATTGGTCATTCCAAAAAGAGGGAAGGCTAAAGAATATTATAGAGATATTCTTAGATTAGCTAAGCTGTTTAAAGTACCATTAGATGGAAATTCATTCTTAGATGGAATTCATGCTTTATTAGATTATATTAACAGAGATGGAGAATTAAAAAGAATATATCAAAAAACATTCAAACCTGGATTTTCAATATATCCATAAGGAAAATCATATCTTTTTTTGTTTGTTTTGAATTTAGATTTAATTTATTTAAGAATGAGACAAATTGCATAGTTTTTTCTGACATGAACTTGTAACGTAAAGCATTTTTAATTTCTTCTTTTGCGTTTTCTAAGTCGGAAATACTAAATAAAGAATCTTCTGAGAGAACAAAACTAGCTAGCTTGTTATATTCAAAGGCTGTAAGTTCCTTCCCTATAACTTCTATTACTTCTCTATCACTCAAAACTGTGTTCATTATTTTTTTTAATATGTATAAACATAATGAGCTTTTATTATTTTTGTGGGAATGAGATATCACTATAATATCCTCAGCATCATCAATCTCTGAAAATTCTATAAGTTGGTTAGATATGGAATATAATCTTAAAATTGATGAGATAAATAATTTTGTTTCTTTATTTTTGAAAGTTTTTTTGTAAGCTTCAATAATTTCTGGTTTATTGTCTATAAGATCCGTCACACGATATAAAGAATTTTTTGATAATAATATTCTTGTTAAGAAATCAAACCCTTTATCTGTTAACTCTTTTGCGACAGGATTATTCCAGTCGTCGTAATTAATATTAGGCATTTCTAGTGAATCTTCAAGTTCATAAACTTTAAGTTGCTTTATCATTTTGGATAGTAGTATAGTTTTATGTATATTTTTATACACTTCTGCTTTATATATCTTTCGAAAATTCATAAATGATATAAAATACAGGTTATTTTTGTTGATTGTAGTGATTTCTAACGTATTGTCGTCACTTAAAAATAGTAAAGTATTTAAATAGAAAGACATGTCAGAATAGAATAAAAAATGAATGCCACTCAAGTTCAGAACCATGTTAAGGAAAGACCAGCAGACGTTCTTATTAGGAAGTATTACGAAAACCCATATCACACTGCTTATGGTATAACAAAAAGAGCTCAGAGAATTGGTAATGAAAAAGTCCACATGAAGGAATGTGTTTATTCTGCTTTGGGGATTGAAAAGGACAAGCTAGGTGATAATGAGGTATATTATGAAAAAGACCAAGTTAAAATTGGAGGTCAAGTTTATGATATTAAGGTTGTTTTTCCAATTATTTTCAATGAAATTGCAGAAAGAGAATTTCTTATAAGAAAAGATGGATATAAAAATGGAAGCGATATAAATATTGAAAGCATAGATGACCTTATGAAAAATGGAGGTCATAAAGTTATAAAAAGTATATTTGGACATGGTGTTTATACCCATTTCAGTGAATCACAATATGTTCATATTTTATGTGATGGGGACAGAGCAGTAGCAAATCACTACATGGTTCATCCGCTTAGAGCAACCCACCTATTTACAGGAGACATAAGCAAATTCGACGTGTCTTATGAACAAACAAAAAGAGGGAAAATCCTTGGATTTAGACATGATAATATAGAATCAATAACGAAATATAGAAAAAATAAAGTAGATGAAAAAATAGTACCGCTTATTCTAGATAAAAAAACCGCGAAGCAATATTTGAAAATGCTTATTAAAGTAAACAATCAAATTATTTCGCCACCTGAGTTATTTGGAGAAAATAGATTTGCAACAAAATTTAAAAATCCTGAAGAAGGAGAGGCGATGAACAATTTCCTCATGGCATTAAGTAATTATAAAAAAATACCTTATTTAAAGTTTGCAGATTTTCTTAATCAAAGCGCGGCTATGTGGATAAAAAGCGACAATAAATTTGAAAGGGAAGACTGGTGGGTAGCACCTGTTGTTAAAGATTTTGACAGATTAGATAATACTGAAACATTAAAAGGGACGACTGATAAAATGCAGAGATTATGTTTAACAAGAAACACTGACTATGCAAGAAGTAGGATTCAATTTTTGAAAGATCTTGAAATAGATCCCGATATAGTGCAAATGTTGTGGGATAACCTAGATATGATACTTTTCCGTTCATTGGAACTTTCTGATGACTATGCCAAACTTTATCAAAAATTATCAAAAAAACCTAATGGTGTGGAAAACGAAAGAGTAACTGAAGATAAATATTCCTTTGAAGAAGCAAGCTTCGATTTTAAAGAGATAAACAAAGCCCTTAGGATAACTGATAAAGAGTTTCAGAGTTTGAAAAAAAAGATGAGATAAAAAATATGAAAACCATCGACGATATACTGGAAATGATTGCACAAGGAAAGTTGTATAATCAGATTAAAGGAGATATATGGGAATGGTCCAGAAATAGTATACTTGAAGAAATTGAAGATGAGAAAAAATTTAATGAAAATATAGAAACCTTCTTGCCTCCAAATACTGAGAGAGAAGATTATGCATGGGGAAAGAAACTTTATTATATTTTTCCGAAGACAGGCTGGAAACTAAGCAAGAAAGTTGAAGATGAAAAAATATGGGAACTAATAATTGCTTCTGCAAGAAGAAAGTCTTCTGGGAGTGAACTTGAAAAAGGTATTTATTGTTATGTTACTGGTAGAAATGTATTAGATAGAGATGGTATGAGGTTTGTTATAACAGATAAAGATTCTAATCAAACTAACTATGTATTGCTTTGGAAATCAAAAGATATTGGAGAAATCATAAATAAAATTAATGACGATGATAAGAAAGAAGAAGGGCATCTTCATGAATTAGTAAACACTCTCAACGAAATAAATGGTTACCTTGTCGAAAATGATACTAAAAAAGCAAAAGAATCCATACTTAAAATTCTTAAAACTGATAGTGAAGTAGAGAAAGACAGTTTATTTGGAAAATATGATAAAACTAATCCTGTAAAAAAATCAAATATAGAAAATAATGATGTTGAAGAAATGAAAAAGGCATTGTTTAGATATGGGTTTTATTCTATGGCTAAATTTTATTATGGATCTAATGATACCTTTAAAAATATTCTTGCGATTGATCAATTTATAGAACATCTTACAGGAACAGAAAGCGTTGAAAAAAGTAGAAAGGCCCCTCCAAAATATAAATTTAATAGTGGAGGGGGGGGAAATATTAAGGTTGATGTCACTATTCAAAACTTTGTTTATACAGATGAAAGCAGAATAGAAGCAATGATAATTAATACACCTGCTCTTGGAATTAGTAATGATGTAAATGCAAATAATCTTTTAAAACACATTTCCAACTCAGCGACAGAAGACATTTCTAATAGTACAATATGGACAAAGAAAGATAGACTTGATTATTCACTGTTTGATAATGTAGGAACAAACCACCTTGTAGAAGGGCGTGTATTATATTTTTATGATAATAGAAAAGATGAAGATGGAAAGGAATATGGACATACAATTGTTGTGAAAAAAAGAAATGTTATTACAATGATGACAGAGAAAGGTATGTTCGAAGACGATAAAAATAAATTGAAAGGAGATAACAGGGATTTATTCTTAGGAAGGGCGTTACCACTTCTTGAAACTATTCTTTCTGATGAAAAATTTGAAAGTTCTGATGAAAGAGGTTCATCCTGGGGAGAATCATGGAAACATAGAGTTTATGCATCAGAAACAGCAAGTGAGACAATAGTATTAGATATCAACAACAATGTAGAGTATAATAAAAGGGAAAAAGAAATTGGACAAAGATTAAACTTAGAATATGGTCCTCATAAAGAAAGTGAAAAAAGATACTGGAATGAAGAGGGAACTGCAAAGAAAAATGGTTATGAAGAATGCAGAGTTTATATTGTTGATGAAAAAGGCAGAGAAGTAGAAGTACAACTTGTTACTCCTTTCAATTTCTGGAATAACAAATATGGTGAGGCAGCACATTTAGAATACAAAGGAGGAGAATTATCCCTTAAGAAAAAATTCGTTGAACATTCCTTGCGAACACACCATGGCGATCTTCTTAAAAAACTTGAATCAAGAGACTCCCGAGTGAGAAGAGCAGCAGAAAACAAACTTGAAAATCGTAAAGAAATAATAAAAAAAAATCTTGATGCGTTTGAAGCAGAACATCTCAAGATAATGGAAGACATATACCTTAGACCTGGGGGAACTATAGAGGAATTAATAGAAGATTTTAAAGAGAATCCAAATCAAAACTATGAGGATTATGTTCTGGCTGTGAAATTAACTAGTAAGCTTTATCACGAAATGCAAAAAGCTTATGAGATTAGATCAAATAATATCATGGAAACTGATGTAGGGAGAAAACTAAAAGATTTCGAAGAAACATTTAAAGAACAAGGATTGAGTGAAGAAGAGACAAAGAAGAAGATAGAAGCAACTAGAAAAATAATCAAAAGAGATGAAATAAAATATCACAAATTAAGGATGAATGAAAATCGTATTTTAATAAAAAATAAATTAGGATGGGATAGATTAATGTACGACGTTTTGCCCATTTTATTTCAAACTGGTGAATATGAAACAAATCATAATCCTGCATTGAGGTGTATTGAATCCATAATCTCTCAGGATTTTTGGTCAGATGATAATATAAAAAAAGCACAGGAATGGGCAATTGATGAATTTTTGATGCCTATCATTACAGATTTATCTAAAAAACGTCTTCTTGGACAGAAAGAAGGAGCTTATGCCGAAATAATTGGGACAACAAAAAAATTCATAATGTCTTTAGGTATTAGAACTGGATCAAAAAATTTATCTAACTTATATAATAATAAGTACAAACTACTCGGACCTGAGATTGCAAAAGCATATTTGAGAGACGGACCAGAAACTGCTATGGACAATGCAAATATAGCTTTAAAACTGTATCACGATTTTGCCAAAGGTAAAGTTGCAACTGTTGAAGAAACAGAGAATTTAAACATTGTAGAATATGCAAAAGCAAAAACCTATTTTTCCGAAATGCAAAAGTGTTATGAAGAGGCAAGGAGAAATATGGAAGAAGGTAAACAGGAAAATGTTGACAAAAAAATATTCACTGGTGGATTAGGCTTTATGTATTATCAAAATTTGTACAAGAAAATTAAAAAAATTAAATTCGAAGAGGGAGAATTAGGATTAATGCAGGAATGGAACACACAACTTAGCGGGTTGAAAGAAAAAGTGGATAAGAGATGTAAGAAATATTATAAAGAAATATATCAGGGAGGAAAAATCAGTGCTCTTGAAAAAGACGAAATAAAAAATAATATAATTGGAATTACCCCTCATATAGATGAAAGCAATGATGCTTATGAGGTATCTATAAAAAATATTAGGAAGAATTGCTGATTCTCCTTTCCTTAGGAACATGATTAATTAATTTACCTTCTTTTGCTATCCCGCAACCAAAGAAATCATATTTATTCTTTACAATTAATGGACCTGAAAGATTTTTATCAATTTCTAAATCATTTCCTCTTATCCATAATTGGAGTTGTTCATCATCAAGTTCAATTATGCCTTTTTTAGCTTTAATTAATTGTGATCCTTCAATACTTAAACGAAAAGTATTTCCTTTTATGGTTCCAACATATAAACCAATGGAATCTATTTTTATTTCTTTATCATCTATTATAGAAAAATCTCTGTTTATCATGTACAAACGTTCTTTCTCGCTTAAAAGAAAAACTTTATCAGGTAGTTTTGTAGAAAATTGTTTATCTATAATTGAAGAAATATGTTTTATCTCCTTTTTATTGAGGATTTTAAGCTTAGCCATAACACAGGAAATATAGGCAGAGTATAAATATTTAATCCGAAAGATTAATATATCCTGAAACCTAATGTCGTTATTATGGTGTGGTATGAGGCACTTGATTTTTCTGAGAATCCCCTAGATTTGAGGCCAAACCCCCAACTAGTCGGATTAGAAGTTCAAGAAGCTTTATTAAAAAATCATATACAAAAAGAAGAGATTTGTTTTCTAAACGGATTGACTGGGAGTGGTAAGACTTCTATGTTGAAAAAGCTGGAAGAAGAGATGACAGGTTACAATTTTATTTATTTAGATGCACAAGACATACCTTCGAATTTCAAATTGAAGGATGCGGTTAAAGGAAAAAGGACATTTCTTGATAAGTTAAGATTAAGAAAGTGGCCTTCAAAGATACCAGTGCTATTTATTGATGAATTCCAGGAAACAGATAAGAATTTGATATTGGAAGCAAGAGGTAAATGGGAGAATAAAAAAAATAAAAGGATAAAAGCAATTGTCATATGTCAGATTAGTAAATCATTGAAAAATGTAACTCCTGCATTTAAAGAAAGACTTGGAAATAGGCATGTAACATTAAAGACATTGGATGATGATGAGATGAAAGAAATTCTTAATCTAAGGCTGGATAATGGAAAAGTTAATTATTTTGAGAAATTAGATGACGAGGCAGCAAATTTATTGGTGGATATAGCTGATGGCAACCCTAGACGTTTATTAGAATATGCAGATTTGTTATTTGACTTCCATCACAGGAAGTTTTCAAAAATTAATCCCTTAACAAAAAAAGATTACAAAATTACGTACTGGGGAGCTAAAGAGATTCTTTCATTAAGTAAGATTAATGTAGAACAGTATGAATATAAGAAAAAAGGAAAAAGTAAAAGACAGACGGAAATGTTCGATAGGATGTTTAATGAAGAACATCAAAAAGTTTTGAAATATTTAATGACAGGCCCTAAAACTATAGATGAAATGGCTGATTTTTTCAAGATAAGCAAGAATAGAGCTTCTAAAATTCTTTCTGAATTAAAAAAGAAGAAGGCTGTTGTTTCAGCTGGTAAAAGAGATAGAAAACATTTGTGGCAAACAGCTCAACATGTTAAACGACTTACAGTTAATGAATAGTTACCTAAGATGTATTTCAACAACAGATTCAAATAGGAATCTGGTAACTATCGTGCGACATAAAGTCCCACTCATCTTAGATGTATTTCTACAACGTCTCCATCATTAAGTTTGTGTCTCATCTTCAACAATTTCTGACCTGGGAATTTAGCTGATTTTCCCCAAATTCTAACAAATTTAAATTTTGTTATAAAATCCTTATGTAATTTTCTGCATAATTGTTCTATTGTTGAGTTTTTCCTTATGATTAAAGGTTCTTTCATATCCGCGTCCTTCCCGGGTTCTTTTAAGTAAATACTCATTAATCCAACAGAGTCGTAAATCAAATCTTTAAACTCTTCAGTCCCTTCATTATTTTTTGCAGATATCTTTAAATCTGGCTTAAATCTGTCAATTTTTTTCATATCTTCTTCTGTAGTTGTGTCAATTTTATTAATAATAGTGATTGCGGAAATATATGCCTTGTTTCCTTCTATGACATCGATGAATTGGTCTATTGTAATATCTTCTCTTATCAATACATCAGCATTCACGATACGGAATTCCTTTAATATATTCCTGACTGTCCTTAAGTCTAAATGATTGAGTTTTATTGTTGACCCTAATCTTACTCCGTTTTTGATAGTTTTTCTTATTTTTACATCCGGTTTTGTTTGATTGATTCTTATGTTTGAATCATAGACTTCTTTCTTAAGGGCTTCATATTGCTGTGGTTGCTGAGCGTCAATAACCATTATGATTAAATCTGTAGACCTTATGACTGAGAGAACCTCTCTTCCTCTACCTCTTCCTGATGCAGCTCCTGTAACAACCCCTGGAACATCTAAGATTTGGATTTTCGCGTAATTATGTTCCAATAATCCTGGAATGACATCAAGAGTTGTAAAATCGTAAATCCCAACAATAGAATTTGCATTTGTTAAAGCATTTAGAATTGTTGACTTACCTACAGATGGAAATCCTAAAAGTACAGCAGTAACATCTCCAGACTTTTGAATCGTGTAGCCTTCACCTTTCTTTTTTGAAGAACGCCTTACTTCATCTTTATTTTTTAATCTGGCTATCTTAGCTTTGATTAAACCTATATGATGCTGAGTTTTCTTATTGTATTTAGTTTTCTTAAGTTCTTCTTCAAATTCCTTTATTTGTTCTTGAATTGACTTATCAATTTTAGCCATAAGGTTTTGATTAAGAAGGGGATTTATAATGATTTCGGGAAATTAGCTTTAAATAAGAGAAAGATATACCTCATACTATGCCAAAAGAGAAACCACAGGTAAGCATATTTATTGACAATGCCAGAAATGAGATATCTTTACATGAAAGAGATTATACCCCTGGGATAGAATATCAAGGAAAATTGGCAACTATTGGAGGAGAAGTAGAAGATGGAGAAAGTGATGAAGAAGCAGGGATAAGGGAATTATGGGATGAAACTGATTATAGGTATAATAAATTAGAATTTGTAAAAAATTTCTTTTTTGATGGATACAGGATTGCATTAATGAGGGTTAAAGATCCAAATTTGAATGATAAACATTTCAAAACATATGAAGGAACTGGAAAAGGTATGTTTTTCTCTCCAGATGAATTAAAAAAAGATGACTTGGCTTTTAATGTGGCAGAAATGGCAACTTATTACTATGATAAGTACTATAGTATTAAGTTGGATTTGTAATATTTTCTATATTGAAAATAATTAACTCAGAAAGGTTTTTATACTCGATTAATCGACAATAGGGTATGAACACAACAAACGCAACTATAGTAAATCAGGGCATTGATTTCCTTGATACTGTATTCTCAGGAATAGTTTCAAAGCTTGTGGTTGCTGTT
>CAZZGN010000040.1:0-9876 GCA_964654165.1 uncultured Methanosarcinales archaeon
GCTACCCTTTGATAAAACTCTTCATAACCTTTGCCGGCAGTACGAACATCCATATAAAAAATATACGCCTGACCATCAGGAACTCTGTGTTTATATAGCATAGCATGTTTTGCCGAATACATACAACATATTTTTGAACAATAGGGATAATGATTTTCAGGATCTCTTGATCCAACGCACTTGATAAATACTACTTCCTTTGGTGTTTCCCCATTTGATGGACGTACAATTTCACCATCTGTTGATCCTGAAGTTGAAGCTCAGTTGCCTGAGATGGTTCGTACTGTTTGTGCTTTTTATTTTAGTTTGTCTGATGATGAACGTTCTCGATGGTTCAGCGGGCGGGGCTATACCCCTTTTATTCGAATTTATATTGTTCTAGGTATGTTTCAAAACAGAATCTAACAATTGCTTCTATTTTTCCTTTTCTTGAGTTTTCTAATGCAGATATATATTTTAATCTTTTTCTAGAGGGAATTGCTAATGGTGATAATTCTTTATACATGAGTAACCAGTTGATTAGTAATCTTCCTTCTCTTCCGTTTCCATCAATAAATGGATGTATTACTTCGAATTGTGCATGGGATTGAAATGCTACTTCAAAATCATTTATTTTTTTGAATGCCGTTTTAATCCATTTCATTAAATCAATCATTCTTTCTTTAACGAATAAGTGGGATGTTGTTAATATCTCTCCAATATAATTTTGTACTTGTTTATATTCTTCTAAAGTTGAGTCTTCTTCAATGTTTATATTTGTTAATTTATGTAGTGTTTTCAAATCATTTTCAGTAGGAATTCTTTTATGATTTTTTTCAACGTAGTTCCACGCTTTTAGTAGGTTGTCTGCCATAAATAATTCTTTTTTTGATTTTCCTTCAGGGATTATGTCATTAAATAAGTAATTGTGAGTATCTTTTACGGATAATGTTGATCCTTCTATCGAATTACTATTTGAAATGAATATACTAAGAAACTTTTCTTTTTCTTTTTCTTTTGACATGGTATCTAATGAGTTTAAATATTCTTTTTGATTGTCAGATGCGGTTTTCATTTTAATATGGTCTTGATATGATAGTGTGTCTTCTTGCTTTCCTAAAATCCAATCTTCTTTGCTATGTGAGAGTTTCATACATTCAAGTTCAGTTTTTGGAATTGGTCGTTTTTTCCCAATATATTTTATTGTTTTATGAGTTACTTTATTGTTTTTCCTTATAGATTCTACTAGGTAAATGTACTCATTCTCTTTTATTTTTTTTGTGACAATAAAAACCATTTCTTAAGTTAGGTACTACATATATATATAAATCTTTCTATGTAATGGACGTATATTTAACTAAAATTTATAAGTTAGGTACTACAAGTATACGGTGATGATTATCCGGGCGGGGCTATTAATATTCTGAACCATTAGAATGTCTGTAGTCCACAATGGTTTAATATTGTTCAGTGTTGTCCACAATTTCTTTATAGGCTTCTTCGACTTTTTTGACAATAAAATTTACGAATTTGCTTATGTCTCCATCACGGGCAAGTTCAAGATAATCTGTATATTTTATACGCTCACCTTTCCTAATGCATATAGGTGGAAAACCCGATTTCATCAGCATGAAATTCAATAGCAACCTACCAGTCCTGCCATTCCCATCAATGAAGGGATGTATCACAATGAAAAAATGGTGCACATACGCAACTAATAGGATAGTGTGGAGGTTTTCGTGATTTTTTATCCAACGTATTAAGGAAATCATTTCCTTGGACACTTCAGATGATTTTGTTGGTGTATGTTTTGATCCTCCCATAAAAACCTGTATCTTCCTATAACTTCCTGCCTGTTCACTAAGGATATTATATGTCAAATTATAATGGATTTTTTTTATAAAATTAACATTTACTGTTCCTTCGTATCTTTTCATAAACCTATAAGCAGTCTTTGTATTTTCTACTTCGTGGATCTCTCTTAACTCTTTGCCTTCTGGTGAAATTCCATCCTCCAAAATGTGGCCTGTGTCTTTAAGTGATATTGTTGAGCCTTCTATGGCATTTGTATTAAATGTGAAGTTTATCAGATGCTGTTTTTCTATTACTGAATACTCTATTTTCGATAAAGAGGATATAAGTTTTTTGTAATTTTTGTTTATGTTATTCAATAAGTTTGTGGTTTTATGATCCAGTTCTACAACTCTGCGTATTTGCTTAATCTCATTGACCTTTTCTTCTAGTTTTGGTTTTGCAGATTCTGCCAAAGAGTTTAGTTTAGATTGAGGTATCTTGCCTTTCCCGAGGAACCACCTGATTTTCTTGTATTTGCCTTCAGTTCTTATTGTCTGGACTAGGTAATAAAAGTTATTTTTCTTCTTCTTTATTGTTTCAATATATGCCATGCTCATAAGTAAGTAGTCCACATTTATAAATATTTGTATTTTGTAGTCCACAATGATTAATATTCACATAGTTTCGCTGGCCGTACGCATACATAAATCCGGGCGGAGCTATTTTTTCCAATAATTAGAAATAAGTTTTTCTGAATATCTCTATGAAACTCTTCTTTTTTTCATCAGTTAACGAATCCATAAACAAATCAATCTCTTCCATCAAGTTTTCTGCATCTTCTATGAGTGATTTTACATCGTTTTGGCTAATGACAAAATCGGTGTAATATTGTTTATCTACTCTTTCTTTTTTTGCAAATGAGATTTTATCGTTATCAATCCCAAATATTTCTTTTAGTAAGATTATTGTTGCAGAATGATTTTCAGATTTTATTCCTAATAAGAAAAAAAGTGAAGTTGTTTTATGGTACATTGCGTAGTATGCCATTGAAGTTGCTTCTTCTAATAGATTATCTAATAACAATAGCTTAGCTGCTTTCAGACTATTTTTTGATTTTTGATTATAGGATTCTGATATTTCTTTGCTTTCTTCAACAAATAAAATCTTTTCTTCTAATATCAATTTTTCAATAAAGTTTATTTTTTTCATTTGATCAGTTGATAATATCTTTCAAAGTTTTGGATAATAATATGGTTTTTCATTATTTCTTTTGTAAGTAAATTTTCTTTATCAAGTTTTCCTATTTTTATACTTAATTTTTCCGAAATCTTTGAAAGGTTTTTCTTTAATTTATTATCATTTGATTCAATATAAATATCAATATCACTCTCTTTCCTTTCTGTGCTTTTAGCATAGCTTCCAAATAGAATTATCAACTCTCCGTTAGTTTGTTCTTTTAGTTCCTTGATGACTCTTCTTAATCTTGCATTTTGGGTGATTTTGTTTAATTTATAGATTTCACTCATTAAAATATAATTTTTTGCCTCTAAAGTATCTTTTAAAAAATAAATTTTGTTTTTTCCTTCAATTTTAAAATCTGTCACCCTCTCTTCTTCTAATCTTCTCATTATCCTCATTACAGTTGAAGGAATTAAGTTTAACTCTTTACCTAAAAGCCTAATATGTTTTGGACTTTTTGTTAGTTTTTCAATAATTTCATAATCGTTTCTTTTTTGCAACATATGTTGTATAAATGCAACATTACTATATAAATGTTTCTTTTATATAATCTGTGTTGGGCTACCTTCATTCTGCATTGGTTTTAAGGGGTATCTTAAAATTTTTGGATAAATTTATATATTAAAGAGATGTAATATTATTTATGAATAAAAAACTATTTCCAAAAATTGCAATTGGATTGTTGATTGTTGTAGTTTTAATTTATGCATTGATGTTTTCAGGCGTGATTACTTATATTACTGCGTTCTTAATGGGTTTTTTCATTGCACCATTATTGCTTGTTTGTTCAATTATATTGTCTAGTATTAGTTTAGATAAAGGCAAGAATAAAATGGCGTTGATATCTTTGATTATTTCAATAGTTATTTTATTGTTATTTTTATATGGGTTATTTTTTACAAGTTAAACCATCCGCGCGGAGCTATTCATATTTTAAACAAGGATATTTATAACCCTGTATCATAATCTTAATTTATGAATGTTAATGAAATTGCCAATAAAGCAAGAAATGTAATAAGCGATTATTGTATTAATGAATGTCATTCTTATTGTTGTAGAAAAGGATTTTTAATGTTAAGTGATGAAGAAGTTAGTTTAATGATCGGTAATAAAAAAGAGGGATTAGAAAAAGATGGTTTTTTGATAAAAACTAAAGAAGGAAATGCTTTTGATTTATCTGGTGGATGTCCAAGTTTAAAGGATAATAAATGTTTAATTCATAAAAATGAAAAAAGAAATTCTGCCTGTAAAGATTTTCCCATATTTATTAAAAATAAAGTGATCGGGATTTCGGATAGGTGTCCAGCAAAAAAAGAAGGTTTATTTTATCCTTATGAACATGAATTTTTGAAAATGGGATATAAAATAGAATAATTTAATCTTATATTTGTCCACCTTGTTCAATATACTTTTTCATCATTCTTTCAACAATTACTGCCGGTATATATCCTTTCTTACTAACTAATCTAACAAAATCATCATATGTTTGTTTGCCAATATTATAGTCAATTCTTACTTTTTGTGGATTTTTTGGAGTTGCTGCCATGTTTTATCACCTAAGATGTTATGTTTATAGGGTAATTATAAGCTTTTTGTTTTTAGTAATTTCTATAGTCTTATATACTCTAACTTTGACCCCTTCATAATAATACAAATGAAATTTTCAGAATTAAAATTAAATGAAAAACTTCTTCGTGCATTAGAGCAAGAAAAGTATGTAAATCCGACTCCAATTCAGGAGCAAGCAATTTCTCCACTTCTTGAGGGAAGGGATTTAATGGGCATTGCTCAAACTGGAACTGGAAAGACAGCAGCATTTCTTTTACCAATGCTTCATAGGATGTCTGAAAAGAAAGTTGATTTAGTAAAAAAGACTCCTCGAGCTTTGATTCTTGCACCAACTAGAGAACTTGCAGCACAAATTGGAGCTAGTTGTAATACTTATGGGAAATATCTTTCTCTTAGACATACTGTGATTTTTGGAGGAGTTAGTCAAAATCCTCAAGTTAAAGCGTTATATTATCTTGTTGACATTGTTGTTGCGACTCCTGGCAGATTACTGGATTTGATGCAACAAGGACATATTCATCTTGGATCTATTGAAATATTTGTTTTAGATGAAGCGGATAGGATGCTTGATATGGGATTTATTAATGATGTTAAAAAAATAGTTGCCCGTATCCCTAAAGTTAGACAGACACTTTGTTTTTCTGCAACAATGTCTAAAGATGTGGAACAACTAGCTAATAATCTTTTGAATAATCCTGTCAGTGTTAAAGTTGCCCCTCAAGCAACAACAGTAGAAAAAGTTGAACAAAAGGTATTATTTGTTGATCAAGATAAGAAAGATACTGTGATGTTAAATCTTTTAAAAAAAGAACATTTAGAAAAAGTATTGATATTCACACGAACAAAACATCGTGCAAATAAAGTTTCAAAATTTTTGAATAGTATGAAGATTGTGGCGGACTCTATCCACGGAAATAAAAGTCAAAATCAAAGAACTTTGGCACTTGCTAATTTTCAAAAAGGAAAAATACGTGTTTTAGTTGCAACTGATATTGCTGCACGAGGAATTGATGTCGAAGGAATAAGCCATGTAATCAATTATGATTTACCTAATGAAGCAGAATCTTATGTTCATAGAATCGGTAGGACTGCTAGGGCAGGTGCAGAAGGGATTGCATATAGCTTTTGTGCCGCTGATGAAAGAGGTTATCTTGCAGATGTTGAAAAACTTATAAAACATAAAATTGAAATTATAAATCATCCAAATCATAGTAAGATTGCACAAGAGTCTATTGGTCCTCATTCAAGAAGTGCACATGGGAAAAAAGGTGGCAGACAGGGGCAAAATAGAAGGGGTCCAAGAAGACAATCTTCACCAAATCCATCTCGTCGCTCAAGTGGAAGAAATAGATCTTCTAATAGGCGTGGACGTAGCAAAAGGTAAATACTCCCGAATCAGCCAATACTGACTCAAGGGCGTGGCTACTTCTTAAAAATAAAGATTTTTAAAGAGAATAAGTATACCTCCATTTTATGGCAGAGATAATACCAATTAAAGGAGAAATAGTAAATCCACTATATAAAGGAATTCTTTTCAACGAACGAAAATACACCAACAGGGGTAAGTCCATAATATTACTTGGATGTTCTGGAGCTGGGAAAGCAAAACCTGGAGATGTGACAGTAGAAAGATTTGGATTAGAAAACCATTTAGAAAGTGGAGATATCTTTAGAAATATTGCAAAGAAATTAACACCTGAAGAGATTGACTACCTAAAAAATATTGGTAAAAAACTTGGAAAAGAAGAACTTGAAAGTATGAGGGATAATCATACAGAAATTTTATATTGGATAGATGAAAAGGGTATTGGTCAAAATTTAAGGGATAAAATAAATGATGAGAGAAAAACTATAGCGATATTCCAATCAAGTAATGGATTGTATGTGAATGATGAAATATATATGCCACTTGCGGAAGAAGAACTTGTAAAATATAAAGGTACACAAAATCTTTTTGATGGATATTTAAGAACACCCGAACAAGTACCTTGGTTTTTAGGAATATCTGAAAAATATGGTTTTGATGTTGGTGGAATTCTTTTAGTTGAAGCTCCAGTAGATCTTATTGCAGGAAGAACTGTTGGAAGATTAAAATGTCCTGATTGTAAAAGAGGTTATAACACCACAGCAGAAGAAGGGCATATTTTAAGACCAGATAATATGTTCGAAAGAAATGGTTTAACCTGGGGTTATTGTGTTGATGATTTAGTTGAATTAACAAGAAGAGATGATGATTATCCTAAACCTGTTAATCAGAGAATTTCTGAATTCGAAAGAAATGCTAATAGGATGTTAATAAATTTAGGAGATATTCTAAAATACATTGTTTCCGGAACTCTTGAATATAGAGATGAAGTTTTCGGACAAGCAATTAAAAATACTTTTGAATGCAATAATGACGCTGTTTTAAGAGAATTGAAATAATTATTCCAACACATTATCCGGAACTGTTTCACTTTTCAGAATATTTTTTATTTTAAGTAGCTGGTAATTTTCTATTTTGAACTCTTTTCTTAACTCGCTGATTATGTCTTCATGATTGAGTTTTTCTATTGTGAGGATTATATTGTAATCACCAATTATCTTTATTGCAGAGAGTATGTTTTTATGATATTTGCAAAAAGAAATGAAACGGTCAACTTCTTTTTTATTATCCGTGTCTAAATGAAGTAATATTCTTTCCCTTGTTATATCAAGAAGTTTGTAATTAAGAACAATGCTGTATTGTCTTAGTATTTTTTTTGCTTCTAAATAATTTTTAATTCTTAGAACAGTTTTTGCATCACTATTCATATTTTTTGCTAATGTTATTATGGGAATTTTTGGATCTTTTTTTAGTTCTTTCATAACAGATTTTTGTCTTTCATTGAATTGCATGACATTTCTATCTCCTGACAATATCCATTCAGTAGGTTCTGATTTTGGACTTAGATATTTTCTTGTGTAAAGATGTTTTACAATAATTGGATAGATTGAAATTAATTTAATATCTTTTTTGAATTTGTAAATAAAATCTTGGTTTTCTTTGTTAAATAATGAAAGGTTTGGGACTGTAAATTGTACAATTAAATCTGCCCCTTGAGAAGATTCTTCAATAATAGTTACGTAAATGTTTTCTTTTAGGGATTTTTTCATTTCAGATATTTTTTCTGAATTGAAGTTTGTGTAATTGTAAAGCACAATCACATTTGTCAAACCAAACCTTGCAGGATCAATTAATGCGTGAAAATTTAGTATTTGTTTTCTCTTTATTGCAGATTGAATTATGTAGCTTGCAGACTGCTGACTTACCCTCAATTGTTTGCCTAAACTCTTTGTAGATTGTCGTGCATTCTTAGAGAGAAGATGTACTAATCTACTGAATCTTTTTGGTAACATCCTTGTAGATTAGGTATCAAAGGTATATAAATGTTCTTTTTTAACAAAAAAATGATTAGGTATTTTTAATTAGGGAATTGGATTATATACAATAATTGAGGAGATTTAAAATGAAAAATGTTTTAATTGTTGGAGCAGGGAAAATGGTTTCCCCCATAGTAGAATATCTTAATTACAAACGTCACAATATCAGTATCTTAAACAGAACACAAGAGAAGGCGGAGGAAATTGCAAATCTCCATGGGCATGCAAGTGCAGTTGATTTGGATTCTTCTGATTTTTTAACTGTTGTCAATAAAATTGCTGGGAATTACGACTTAGTAATTAGCATGGTTCCAAAAGATGTTCATCCTTTTGTTGCCCATGCATGCATAGACTCTAAAACCAATATGCTGACATCATCATATGTTACAGATTTATTAAATAATATGGATGAACAAGCAAAAGATGCAGGCATAATTATTGTAAATGAATTAGGAGAAATTCCGGGAATTGACCATGTTGTAACACGAGAACTGCTTAATAAAATCAAATCTAAACAGGGAAAATTATTTTCTCTTGAATCATACGGGACAAATATACCTTTAAACCCTAATGTTAATGCACTTGGGTATAAATTTGCATGGGACCCCATTACTTTTTTTAAGGCTGCACAAACAGCTGCTGCTTACATGAAGGATGGTAAAAGAGTTGATGTTCCAGGCGAACTCCTTTTCAAGGATATCAGGCGTGTGAAGATTAATGGGGAAACTTTTGAGGTTTACTTCAATAAAGATGCCACAAAATACATAGTACCTTTCGGAATGGATAATCTTGCCTATAATATGGAGAATTTTTCATATTCCAGAGGGCTTCTACGCCATGAGGGTTATTGTGAAATTATGGATGTACTCGGCGGATTGAAATTATTTAGGGATGGAAAAAAACAGGATTTTAATGGAATGGTATATCCTGATTTAATGGCATCATTAATTGGTCATTCAAAATATAATGGTAACATAAGAAATCTGGTTGCAGATTCTCTTAAAATGGACATTGATTCTAATCCTATAAAATTCATGGATGAAATTGGTCTATTTGATTATGACAATAAAATTCCCGAGGAGATAACTAATGTACAAGATGCACTCCAGCATTTAATGATGCAAAAGATGATATATGGAAGTGGAGAAGAGGATTTAGTCATGATACATCAAAAAGCTAGAGTGTTCTATGATGGTAAACCACATGAAGAAACTGTAACAATGAGGCTGACTGGTGTTCCTTATGAGGGCAATTCCGCGATTAGTAGAGCTGTCGGCATTCCCGTTGGAATCATGGCAGATTATATGTTAAATAATGATGTAAGCGGTGAAAACCCAGGCGTCCATATACTTCCTACGATTTTAGATTCAAAACTGACAGAGCATATGCTTTCAGAACTAAGACAAAATGGCATGGAGTTTATTTTTAATACAAAAGAACTTCAACCAATTATGAAAGGCCCTGAATATTACTATGAAAAGCATAGTAGAGATCAGCAAACTGAAAAAGTAGGACAGAAACAACCATTTGTACGAGGTTTTGAATATTATAGAAAAAAGAATGAAGGTCTAAAGCCGATAGATGTGGATTGTCGCCAGACACTTTGATAATTAAGATTATCTCATTTTAAAAAAATAAATAAAAAAGAATCACTTCTTTTTGTGTTTCTTCTTTTTACAGAGTTTGACAATTCCTACAATTATCAAAATAAGAATTACAACTGCGCCAATTCCATAAACTAAAAACATGTTTATTGGTTTTCCACAATCTTTTGGACAATTGAATTTGTCTTCTCTTAAATCACATACGTTATTCCCGCAGGAACAATCTGTGTCTTTATCTGCTCTGCCTTGATTCTTACAATCTACGTCGCAGATTTCATCAAATGCTGCA
>CAZZGN010000041.1:0-9728 GCA_964654165.1 uncultured Methanosarcinales archaeon
TTTTTGAGTATGTATCGTCTTGTTTATCTGTAACTATAAGTTCATTTTTTTCTATATCAAAACCTTTTACAAAATAAGTTCCGGGAAGATATAAACGTCTTTTTTGTCCGATTGTATAAAAATAAAGACCTTTATGTTTGCCGATTACTTTACCATTGAATACAATATTACCTTCATTAATTCCTAATTTTTCTTCTATGAATAAAGGAAGAGCTTTTCCATTTACAAAACATAAATCTTGCGATTGTTTTGTTTTTTTGAAATAATGGAAATTCGCTTCTTCAGCTTTTTTGTAAACTTCCTCTTTTGTTAAACTGCCTAATGGAAGAATAATTCTTGACAACATTTCCTTATTGAATAAACATAAGCCGTAAGTTTGATCTTTTTCTTTGTCTTTAGGTATTTTTAGTTCATTATTTTCTATAACAGCATAATGACCTGTTGAAATTAATTTAATATTATGTTTGTCTGCAAAATCTAATAGTTGTTTGAATTTGAAATGTCTGTTACATATTATACAAGGATTAGGAGTTCTGTTATTTTTTAAGTCTTCAATGAAATAATTGATCACTTTTTCTTCAAAATCGTCTTTTGAATCTAATACATGATGTTCTACGTTTAAATTGTCACAAATTTCTTTTGCTCTGTCAATTGTTTCTTGTGTGCAACAAACATTTTCTTTGCAAGTGTTTTTATCAGATTCCCATCTTGCTAATCTTAATGTTACACCAATAGGTTCATATCCCTGCTCTTTCAGTAGAAAAAGAGCTACAGAACTGTCTACTCCTCCACTCATACCAACTACTACTTTTTCTTTCATAATGTTGAGGAGAAAGTTGTTGTTTATTTATGTTTTGTAAATTCATTTATTTCTGATTAAGAAATAAATAGCAATAACAGCCCAAAATATATTGAGAATTATGAAAATAACAACGTTGTTGAAATACGCATAAACCATTAAGAATAAAGCGCCTATTAAGTTAAGAATATTATAAACAGAACCGCTTCTATGTATCTTTCCAAAATCTTCCATAATGAAAGCTGAAAGTATACACAGCATCCCTACAACACCTATTGTTAATTCAATCATTTGAAAAATACTAGGTATAATGCTACTAATATCACAAATATGAATATTATTAACAATAATATACTACCTTTTTTCCCTCTCATTTTTTTCTTATCCTCGTAACGAAAAAGCCTTCAGTATCGTTATCTTGAGGCCATATTCTCAAGACATTTTTTACACCTTTATGGTATTTTTCGTCTTCAAATTCCATTATAGGACTGCTTCTTTTTATATTTAACTCAATTTTTTCTGTATATGCGTTAGGGTATTTGTTTAATAAGTACGAAATAACTGCTTCGTTCTCTATAGGTTCAACAGAGCAGGTTGAATAAACTAATACTCCGTTCTTCTTTAATTTTAAGAAAGCTGTTTCGATTAATCTTTTTTGTTCATTTGCAAGTTTCTTTGTCATATTTTCATTCCAAATTTGCAAAGTTTTTATCGATTTTCTTATCGTACCAGTTCCTGAACAAGGAGCATCAACTAATATCTTGTCAAATTCTAATTTGGAATTATAGAATCTCGTTCCGGACATTAATGTGATGACTGCGTTATTTACCCCACATCTTTGTAAATTTAATCCTAAAGGTTTTAATCTTATCCCTTTGTAATCATTTGCAATCAATAAACCTTCATTCTTCATGTACATAGCTATTTGTGTTGTTTTAGAGCCTGGAGACGCGCACATATCTAAAATTGTATCTCCTGGTTGTGGGTCTAGGATTATTGGAGGTATCATTGATGCTGGCTCTTGAACATAGATATAACCTAAAGAGTGTTCTATTAAATTTCCAACGTCTCTTCTTTCTTTATTCTCTATCCAAAATCCTTCCTTGCACCAAGGAACAGGTGTTAGTTTCCATTTTTTTGGTATGCGTTTTTTTAATTCTTCAATTGATATTTTTAATGTGTTAACTCTTATAGCTCTTTTTAGATATTTTAAGTTGTATTTCATGAATTCATCGTAGTTTGTTAAGCATGAGAAGTGCTTTTTGAAAGATTCTTTAACTTTTATGTCTGTTTCTATTTGCATCCTTTCTAGAAAGCGTGAGTTATTTATATAGTTTTACTAGACAATTCATTACTTATTAATAAGAAACATTTATAAGTAAGTAACCCAGTCCCTCCCTTATGAATCAAAACGAAAGAGATCCCATGATTAATGAGATTTTGGCTACTGTAGATATAGAGGAACTTCTCATTACTTATATATTACATCCTAGATTTGTTCGTATGAAAAACGATAAAGGGGACAATTATGTAAGAACAATTCTTCCAAACAAGTCATTAACTACATTGAAATTTTCTCAAGAAGATATTACTGAATTATTGAGAGACGTATCTTCAAACGAAATTAATGTTAGAAAACTTGAATCCACATTGAATCTTCTTTCTGAAAAAAATCAGATTGAAACATCTGAAGACAAATCATGTCAAACTCTTTTTTCTGCAAGCAACTATGAATTTCTAAACAATTTAAGAGCTAGGTTTTTGAATATAAGTGTTCATGACAATCATGTCTTAAGTAGAATGATGGGTGCTCCAGATGTAAGTGATGTGGGGTCATTCGAATACAAATTTAAGTCTATAACGATAATCAATCATAGGTCTTTTGTCTTAGATTTATTACACGAAGAGCTTTCTCTTCATGATATCTTTTCTGTTGGTGAAGAAGCAGGGTTAAAAAAATCCCTATTGCTACGGGAAAATAATATGTTACAGAAATTAGGATTTATCAATAAAACAGTGGATGACAATTATATGATAACTAAAAGAGGCATGTATTTTCTAGAGAAAGTATATCAACCAATAAAAGATTATGTAAATTGTAGAGAAGTTACGACATTGGAATTCTGTTTTAAGGGGTATGGTAAAGCCGTCAGGAGAAGTGAGCTTGATACAATTATGTACAAAGATGAAATAATAGATATATTAAATGGCAATGCTTATTTGAATATTCATGAAATAAAAGCACAATTAGTTGAAGCAAGACCTGAATTAGAAAATGATCCCATTGCATGTGCCAGTGTGGCAAGGTCACTTAAGAGATTAGTTAACAGAGAGCTTGTGATTTGCGAAGAAAGAGGAAAACCCAAACCTGTATTATATATTAAGCAATATAATTAAAGTTAAATTAATTTAACCATATAAGGACCTTCTAATTTGTAATCAAGTTTTTCATAATACTTTCTTGCACCAACACCTGAAATAACGATTATTTTATTTATTTTATTTTTTTTAGAGATTTCTTTGGCTTTTTCAAGTAATTGTTTTCCAAAACCTTTATGTTGGACTTTTCCTACTTTTCCTAAAGAAGTTGCAGTTCCGTAAACATGTAATTCTCTTATTAAAGCAGAGTCTTTTGTTATTTCTTTTCTTAATAATTGTGAAGGAAATCTTAAACGACAGAATCCTATTAAGGCATCACTGTTTTTATCGTCTATGGAAATGAAAAATTCCTTTCCATTACTTGCTCCATATTCAATGACATTTATTTCTGGATCTATTTCATAAGTTTTGTTTTTTAGTTTATGACCTATCTCTCTTGCCCTTATGTCGTTGCATTTTAGTTTCTTACTTTCCATTTCTTTATCTATATACTGCCTTAAATTATTTCTCTGAACACCGTCAACTGCCAAAGAAGTTGGAATATCTCTTTGCACACGCATAATTCTACAATATCTCGGAGTCTGCGACATAAATTCTGCAATTAAAGTTGAAGCTTCTTCTGTTGTTAGAGGTTTGTATTTTCCTAATTTGTATAAGTTATGCAAAGGAGTTTTTTTGAAAACCATTGTTGGATAGATTTTAACCATATCTGGACGGAAGTCTGAGTTTTCGAAAATTTCTTTCAGTCCTTCTTTTTCTCTTTTGGAATCAACACCTGGTAGGCCGGGCATTAAGTGAAAATTAAGTTTAAAACCTAAGTCTTTTAGTTCTCTAATTGATTTGATTGTATCTTTTATGTTATGCCCACGGTTTATTTTTTTCAAAACGTCATCATAAACAGTTTGAATGCCAAGTTCAATTCTCGTACAACCAAGATTTAACATTAAATTTCCATGTTCTTTAAAACCGTAATCAGGTTTGGTTTCTATTGTAAGGCCAATACATTTTATTTTAGAATCTTCATTTTTTGATTTTTCTTTTTCTAAATTAGATTCTTTTTTGAATTTCAAAAGTTTTTCTTTTATTCTTTTGATGCGTTTTTTATCTTCCTTATTCCCAGGAAGTTCAAAGAATTCTTTGAATTTTTTAAGATTTAGATTATTGTTTTCATAAAATAGTTCTGAAAAATCATTCATTGCTTGAAAAGCATCTTTAACAAATTCAATTTGATATTCTTTTGGAAAAAAAGGGAAGGTTCCGCCCATAAGTATAAGTTCCACTTTCTCTGGATTTTGACCTATGACGACATATTGCTCCAAACGATTCATAACCTGTAAATACGCATCGTAATCGTTTCTTATTCCCCTCATTGTTGCAGGTTCATTTCCTGTGTAAGATTGCGGGACGTCTCCAAATTCACTGTTTAAACCGCCAGGGCAGTATATACATCTTCCATGAGGACAATTGAATGGCTTTGTCATAATTGCAATTACAGCTACTCCACTAATAGTTCTCGTTGGTTTTGTAATTAAGTATTTTTCAATCTCTTTCGGATTTTTTAGACTAAGGAAGATTTCAATATCTGTTGGGATTTTTTTTATTTTATGTTTACCAGCCAGTTTAATCTTTAATTTAGCTATTTCATCTTTAGACAGCTTTTTTTCTTTTATTATACCAGATAATTCTTCAATAAATTCTTCCATAAGAGATGAGAGAAATTAGGCATTTAAATGCTTTGTGCAGTTGTATGTTATTTCTTTGATGTTGTCATTGATTTCGAAGATGTTTATAGCTGTGTTTTTTTGAGATTCTTTTTCTATTTTATGCTTTGGATTTAATATTGATACTAGTGCTTGATTAATATGGTTATGACCAACTAACAATACAGTTTCACCTTTATGTTTTTTCATGATATTATCAATAAAAACTTTTGCTCTTGCTTTTAGTTCTTCAATAGTTTCATATTTGTCAGTTCTGTTTTCAAAATCGAATTCATCGAATTTTTTTCCTGTGGCTGCGCCGTGATCTATCTCCCATAGTTCTTTTGTTTCAATTAATTCTACATTTGGATGGAATTCTGCTATCATTCTTGCTGTATCTGATGCTCTGGCTAAAGAAGAAGTATAAATTACATTAATTTTTTCATCTTTTAATCTTTGTGCAAGTTTTTTACCTTGTTTTATACCTTCTTCAGATAGATTTCCAGGCATATGTCCTTGAACAATGCCTTGTTCATTTTCTTTAGTTATACCGTGACGGGTTATTATTAGTCTCATTTTAGAACTTAGCTATGTCTTCATTAGAAAAAATTGATTCTTTTTTTTCGTGTACTATTGATTTAGTACCTGTTTTTCCTTTTTCAAATTCAGCTTTTTTCTTTTCGTAAACTGGCATTAATTCGTTGTAAATTCTTTTTGCTTCAGTTTCAAAATGTTCTTTCATATTAGCTGATATTTTCACATTGTACTTTTCATATGTTTCTTTTAATTTTTCCAGCAAATAAGCTTCTGTCAAAGGATCGTCTTCTGAATATCTTGCTAGAATCAATCTGTATTTCAATTCCTGCTGTATTTCATCTTCATCATTATTCATTTGAATTTCTCAATTTTTACTTTATGTTTTGGGTTTTTCATTGATCTTAATGCCGATGAATATGAAAGAAGTTTTTCCTTTGCACCAATATGCTGGATGACAGACTCTGAATTTGTCAGGCCTAATCGAATAGCAAATTCAATGTCGTTACGTATTATCAAACCTGTAATGAAAGATGACGCAAAAGCATCTCCCGCACCTGTTGTTTCTTTAATCTTCACTTTGCGAGGTTTTGTTGAATAAAGAAAATGGGTGTCAGAAACATAACATTCATTCCTTCCATCAGTTATAACAACTATTTTTGGTCCGAATGTATGACAAATTTTTAGTAGTTCTTTCATGTTTTTGTATCCACATAATAACTCCGCTTCTTCTTTATTGAATATTAACACGTCTGTTAGTTTAAGAATTTTTTTTACAGAACTTGGATTTTCTTTTATTAAGTAAGAGCTTGGATTGAATGCTAATTTTGATTTTTTTGAGTTTGTAGCTATCTTTTCCAATGTTTTTAATGAGTTAGACATCATTGAAGAAAAATAATACCACTTAGTTTTCAGTTTTTTTTCGTTAAGCTCTTTGTAGAGAAGGTTGTTGTTTGCTCCTTTATTTGTTAATATCGTTCTGTCATCTTCAATGCTATCAAGTATTATTGAATAACCTGTTTGTTCTTTGCTTTAACTCCAACAAAATCTATTTTTTCTTTTTTTAATAATTTCAATACTTTCTCTCCGTTTTCATCATTTCCAATTTTTCCAAGATAAGCTGTTTTTAATCCTAAGTGTGAGAAACTAACAGCAGTATTCGTTCCTCCACCACCTATTTTGAATTCTAATCTATCTATAAGGATTTTTGATCCAGAAGGATAAGCTATGAGTTCTTCTTTGCCGTGAGAGGTTTTTATTGTAATTAGTTCCGATTCTGTGTGTGCAAACACATCAACCGTAGCACTACCTACTGTAATTACGTCATACATGCTTTAATTTCTATTAATTGTGATTTATAAAGCTTTTGGAAAGTATTTTCTATCTCTTAGCCATATTCTCTGAAGAAATTACAAAAATATTTACCCCCCCATAGTAAATATAAAAGAAATATTTAAAAAGGTCCAATTTATCCTAGATTATATGCATCCACAACAATTAATTGGTTTGGGAAAATTAACCTATAGTTCTATTAAAGATACATCTCCCTATTCTTTTGCTATCTTTGGAGTAAATTATGCACATAGGGGGATTAATCGTAGATTATTAAGGTATGGGGGAGAAGATATCCGTCCAGATGTTTTTGGTATTGAAGTGACAAATTACTGTTCTAGGGTGTGTGAGGGTTGCTATGTGCCAGAAGAAATAAGAAATGATATGGAAGTTATTGATGAACACTTATTATTATCGTCAATTTCACAAGCTAAGAAATTTGGAATACGAAATTTTGGTTTTTTGGGTGGAGAACCAATGAATAAACACACTATCCCTTTAACATTAAAAGCAGTTTCTAAAAATCCTCTTCTGAGTTTTGTTTATTGTACAAATGGAGATTACATTGCAAAGAATGATGTATCTTATTTTCAAAAACATAATAATGTTGGTTTCTTACTTAGTTTGGATGGCTTTGAAGATATGAATGATTCTATCAGAGGGAAAAATGCTTATTCGAATGTTATGGACGCCTCAAAACAATTATCAAGTTTAAGAAAAATAATTTCTGCTTCAGTTACAGTTAGAGACAATAATATTGATGAAGTATTTTCTGATGATTTTATTAATCATTTAATAGATAATGGTTTTAAGTATGTTGTTTGGATAAAATATAAACATAATGGTTCTTGAATAAATAATGATGAGCTTTCAGATGAAGAATTCATTAAACGTTTAGGTGATTTGAAAAAGAGTACTATGACAAAACCTATTTTTCAACAGACAAATATTTTTGGGGACTTTTTTACATTTAAAAGAAGATCAGCCCACCACACAATTTACATGGGGATTGAAGGAGATATTCATATAGACAGAGAAGAAATATTATCACATAGAGGTAATTTAAATAAAAATACATTAGAAGAAATATTGAAGAGTATACGCAAGGAATACTCTACAAAATATAATTTTTAATCTCACTCTTGCTTACGTGGTAGCATATCCAATCATTGATGAATTAACGAAATTATAGACCAAAACCTTTTTAAATGAGGTGGAGTTCCCTCTCAATATCGACAAAAGCTGAGGCATCACAGAATGTCCTCGGGAGGTAAAAATGGTTGATATCAAACTTGTTATAGCAAATACAAAGACTGGAAAGTGTTTCCAGCAAGAAATCAAAGACGATGTTTCTAAATCCTTTGTTGGTAAGAAGATTGGCGACAAGATAAAGGGTGAGACTTTAGATTACACGGGATACGAATTTGAAATCACTGGTGGCAGTGATAAATCTGGTTTTCCCATGAGAAGTGATGTTGAAGGTAGTATGAAAAAGAGAATCCTTGCTGTTGAAGGAGTTGGAATGAAAAGAAAAACATCTAAGACAAAAAAAGGATATTTAACATTCAAAGGAATAAAACAAAGAAAGACCGTCGCTGGAAATACAATCGGTGAGCACACTTCACAAATAAATTTGAAGATTCTAAAAGAAGGCAGTAAAAAGATAGGCCCCGAAGAAAAAGAAGCACCAAAGGTTGAGGAAAAGCCTAAGGTCAAAGAAACTCCTAAAGAAGAAAAAAAAGAAGAACCTAAGGTTGAAGAAAAACCTGCTGAAGAAAAGAAGAAAGAAAAACCAAAATCTGAAGTTAAAGAGGAGAAAAAAGAATAATGGCTACTAAAGACGCTCTTGGACAACCAGTAATCAATATTGGATTAGTTGGTCATGTTGATCACGGCAAAACAACATTAACAGAAAGATTGTCTGGAAAATGGACTGATACACATTCTGAAGAATTAAAAAGAGGCATTACAATAAGATTGGGTTATGCAAATACAGCTTTCTGGAAATGTGACAAAAAATTTATTGCAAGTAACAAAAAACCAAAAGATTTCAAGAAAATTGAATTATTGAGAGAAGTTAGTTTCATCGATGCACCAGGTCATGAAAGTTTAATGGCAACAATGTTGTCTGGTGCTACAATTATGGACGGGGCTTTGTTGTTAATTTCTGCTTCTGAAGAATGTCCTCAACCTCAAACAAGAGAACATCTAATGGCTTTAGAAATAATGGGTATGAAGAACATCATTATTGTCCAGAATAAAATTGATTTGGTGAGCGAAGAAAAAACATTGAAGAATTACAAAGAAATCAAGAAATTTTTGGAAGGAACAAAGTATGAAGACGCACCCATTATACCTATCTCTGCCCAGCATAATATCAATATAGATTTACTTATCGAAACAATTGAAAAATTTATTCCAACTCCAAAAAGAGATGAAAAAAAGGAACCCTTAATGCTAGTGGCAAGATCATTTGATATAAACAAACCAGGCGTAAATTTCAAGAACATAACTGGTGGAGTAGTTGGAGGAGCCATTATACAGGGAAAATTTACAGAAGGAGATGAAATAGAGATAAAGCCTGGAATTAGGATAGAAGAAAAAAACAAGGCTTCATATAAAGATATTAAAACAAAAATCATAAGCATAAATTCTGGTACGAATCAAATCAAAACTGCCGTTCCAGGTGGTTCTGTTGCTTTAATGACAAATTTAGATCCTTCACTTGTGAAATCTGATTCATTAGCAGGTTCTTTAGTTGGAATGCCTGGTAAGTTACCAGATGTTCTTGATGAGTTAACCTTAAAGGTCACACTTCTTGAAAGAGTTGTAGGAAGTAAGGAAGATATAGTTGTAGATCCAATTAAGGATCAAGAAATGCTTATGTTAAACGTAAATTCTACAGCAACTGTAGGTATTGTTTATGAAAGGGGCAAGGGATTAGTTAAATGTAAATTAAAACTTCCAGTTTGTGCTGAAATTGG
>CAZZGN010000042.1:0-9704 GCA_964654165.1 uncultured Methanosarcinales archaeon
ACTATGCCAGGTAATATAAATGAAATAACGGTACTTGGGAATAAGGAGCTCGTGTTTTATATAGGGGATAAAAACTCTTCGTACCCTTTCCTTTCTGACGTTCCGATAGACGGGCCTTTTTATGAAACGGTAGATGTTTATTGTAATGAATCTAGTGTTACTAAAGAGACATGTTTTTCCCAAGGATTGAAGAAAATAACAATTCTTGCGGGAGATGATAATTCGTCAATAATAATCAGATGAAAATGAAAAAGAGAACTCAGAGTTCGATTGAATTCACAATGGTGATCTCTATGGTTGTGTTAGGTTTTTTTTTATTTTTAGTGTTTTATAATGTAAGAATGGCTGATGTTCAGAAAGAAAACAATCATGCAATGCTTGTTGATATTTCACAAGTTTTAAAATCGGAGATTGAGATAGGGGCAATCGCTGAAAGTGGATATGAGCGAACTTTTTTCCTTCCTGAAAAAGTTTCTTATATTAATTATGAAATTGTGTACAGAAATGGAACTACTTTAGGTTCGGATTATAGTGTTTTCGTTGCCAGGTTTACTGATCCAGATATGTCAGTGGGAGATTATGTCTTTTTTTTGTCACCAAATGTATCAGGAACGTTAAATATGGGGGCAGATAATATTATAAGAAAAACTAATGGGACTGTTTGTATCAATGAGTGTTGAATATGAAATTAGGCATAATTAAAGTACTTGATAAAGGTGAAAAGGATTTCGTTTTGCTTGCTTTAGCTTTTGTGCTTGTCGCGGTGTTTCTTATAATTACAGGTGCATTTTCAGCGAAAAAATTAGAAACTACATCTACAAAGATTTATGTGGGATATAAAGAAGTAAATATTGATGAGATAGTTCTCAATGAGATTCAGATATCAACGTGTGGATATGCTGAAGAATACAATAGTTGTGTTAAAGTGGATGACACATTTATAGCGACAACACAAATCTGCTGCAAAAAACTTGGGAAGTGTTGTTCATGAAGGGCAATATTGATTCATACATAGAAAAAAGACAGTGTGAAAAACTTCATACAATGACTGATAAGCTTAGAGGGATGAGCATAGATGAAGCAGAGAGAACATGTTTGTCAGTCTGCAAAGATAAAGAAATTGTGAAAAAAGTCATGAAGGAAGCCGGATTCAAGAGAAATTTTTTCCGCTCGATTTATTCTAAATTGAGTTTTAATTGGAAGGAGTCTCCTACGGTCTCTATTGCTGCAGGGATGATAATTGTTTTCATAATAGCTGTTATAATCTTTACGGTTCCGAGTGAAGTGGAAAAGGAAAAAGGGAGTTGTCCGTTTGTTTCACTTGAAGATGTGAGAAAGATTGGGAGTATGTATCTTGAGGATAATATTGAATTGTCTTTTGTTGAAATGGATCAATTGGTGGGAGCATATTTTGGAAAGGAAGATTGTACGCTTGTAGACAAGAAAGTGGTTAAAAAAGTTAGGTTGATAGAAGTTAATTGAGAAAGATATAAATAGTAAGATAATAGAGAAAATAAAAAGAGGGATACTCATCAAGAAAGCACAAATATGGTCATTAGACAGCCTGGTTGCCACGGTTATTTTTGTATCAGCTATAACTGCTTTTATAATTTTAATATCATCCGATTTTAACACACAAACTGTTGATGATCTTAAGTCTGAAGCAGAAAAAATCCCAGAGCTGATGATGGCTTCTGAGGGTGGTGATGTTTCTATAATCTCTGGTAATAGCGTGGATTTGGATAAAATGAAGGGACTACAGGAACGTGATTATGATGAATTAAAGGCATTGTTAGGTGTTAAAGGAGAATTTTGTATATATTTTGAGGATACTAGTGGAAATTTGATAAATCTTTCAGATTTAACTGGAGAAGGGAATAGTGTAGGCCTGGGTAATAGTAATATTAATGTGTCTGAAGGCGTCTCATGTACGAAAGTATAGTACAAAAGCTTATATATCGCTTCTCGGTTCTGATACATTATGAAAATAAGCCAGCAAGAACGATTCAAACTGAAGAAATCCATAAAAGAGTTAGAAAGATATAGAGGTAGACATACAGAATTGGTGTCAGTTTATATTCCTGCTGGTTATGATATGAATAAGATTATCGGTCATTTGGCTCAAGAACAGGGCACAGCTTCAAATATTAAATCTTCTTCAACAAAGAATAATGTTATTGCTTCATTGGAAAGGATGATACAACATCTTAGGTTATTTGATAAAACTCCTGTAAATGGTCTTGTGGTATTTGCAGGAAATGTTGCTGAAAGAGAAGGGCAACAGGATATGCAGGTTTGGAGTATTGAACCTCCTGTCCCATTGAAGATAAGGATATACAGATGTGACAAAGAGTTTGTTCTCGAACCTATAATTGAGATGTGCGAAGACAAAAATGTATATGGGTTAGTTGTGATGGATAGGAGAGATGCAAGTGTTGCGTTATTGAAAGGTAAGGCGATAATTCCTTTGACCACAGCAAGCTCAAACGTTCCAGGTAAAACAAGGGCTGGGGGACAATCATCACAGAGATTTGCCCGTCTTAGAGAAGGGGCAGCTAAAGATTTTTACAACAAGATTGGAGATCTTATGAAAGATCAATTTTTGGAAAATAAAGATTTGAAAGGAATCCTTGTCGGTGGACCAGGTCCTACAAAATATGATTTTGTTGAGGGTAATTTCATTACGAATGAGGTAAAGAAAAAAATAATTGGGATAAAGGATTTGTCATATACAGGAGACTTTGGGTTGCAAGAACTTCTTGACAAAAGTAAAGATGTGTTAGCGAATGAAGATGTTATGAAAGAAAAAGAGATTATGACGAAATTTTTTAATTATCTTTCTAAAGATGCAGATATGGTGGAGTATGGAAAAGATGCAGTTATGAGTGCTATTAAAATAGGTTCTGTAGAAACTTTGTTACTTTCTGAGGGTCTTTCAGATGAAGAGATAGAAACATTCGAAGCTGAGGCAAAGATTTTGGGTACAGATGTGGAAATCATTTCTATAGAAACCAGGGAAGGTGTACAATTAAAAGAGATTGGCAAAGTGGCTGCTATATTGAGATATAAGAAGCAATAATTTAAGAACATATTTATACTTCTGGTTTTTGTTTTTTATTATGGTTATCAAAAGAGCTTTTAAAGAATTGTATCCCAAAAAGGAATTTAACCATATTTCAAAATTGAAATATTCTGGGAAATTTAATAGTTATAACGGAAACATCATGCTTAAAGGAAATCAGTTAACGATTAATATGAGCAGAAAATGGAAGGGTGTCGATGATGATATCAAAATTGGACTTATTCAGGTTCTCATGAATAAATTATTTAAGACAAGCATCAAGACTGTTAATATTGAGCTCTATAACCTTTTTCTCCAGAAAGTGCATCTTTCAGTTCCAAAAACTCATTTTGATTCCATCCTTGAAGGATCTTTTAACAGGGTCAATGAAAAATATTTGAATGGTGTCGTTGAAATTCCTAATCTCAAGTGGGGAACTGCTTCAAAGAGTAAATTGGGAAGTTATGAGTATGGGGATGATAAGATTGTTATGAGCACCATATTTAAGGAAGCACCAGAAGAATTTCTGGATCTTGTGATGTATCATGAAGTTTTACACAAAAAACACAAATTTAAATCTGGAGCGAGAAAAAGCCACTATCATACAAAAGAATTCAAACAGGATGAGAAAAGATTTGAAGATTTTGCAGAAATGGAGAAGAGATTGACTTCTTTTTTGAGAAAGAAAAGATGGAAAAGTTTTTTCTTTGATTAGTTATATACACAACCCGAAACTTTTATAAATGAAGGAATTCTCCTCCAACGATGTGAGAAGAGGAAAAGGAGGATTTTGGTTTAAAAAGCGTTTTTCTCTGCCAAATCATGTTTAAAAGATGGTTGTTAATAAAATAAAGCCGATTTTACCGAGCTTAAGAGAAAAGAAGAGGTATATTGTCTTCGAAGTTCTCTCTAAGTCTAAGATTGGGGATGCAAAAACCGTCTCAGATGCGATTAATAAAGCATTCAATGATTATGTGGGGATTAAGGGAATGTCAAAAGCAGGTGTTCTTTTTCTCTCTGATAAATATGATGCCAATAAACAAATCGGCGTCATTAAAATAAACAATAAATCAGTAGATGACATGAAGATGTCTCTAATGTCAATAAAAAATATAGACAAAAAAGAAATTATAATCAAAACAAAAGGTGTGAGTGGCATCCTCAAAAAAGCCATAGACAAATTTGGGTGATAAAATGCAACCAATGCAACATCAAATGATGGGATATGATAGGGCAATAACAATGTTCAGTCCTGATGGAAGATTACTTCAGGTTGAATATGCTAAAAAAACTGTAAAACAAGGATCAACTGCAATTGGCATTATCTGCAAAGATGGAGTGGTGCTAGTTACAGACAAAAGAATTGTTGACAAACTTGTAATTCCAAAATCAGTTGAAAAAATATTTCAAATTGACGACCATATAGCCGCTACAGCATCTGGAATATTATCGGATGCCAGAGTTCTTGTTGAAAGAGCACAATTAAGGGCACAGCAGCACAGTGTGACTTACGACACTTCAATTGATGTTGTGACTGTTGTGAAAAGTGTCTGTGATTTGATGCAGATATGCACGCAATCCGGAGGGTTGAGACCGTTTGGAGTTAGCCTATTAGTTGGTGGAATTGACGATGACAAACCAAGATTATTTGAGACAGATCCAACTGGGATTTATTTTGAATATAAAGCTTCAGTAATCGGTGAAGGTGAAACTGATGTTGAAAAAATCCTTCATGATGAATACAAAGATGGTATGACAATCGAAGAAGGAATTAAACTCGCTGTAAAAGCATTGAAAAGTTCATTAAATAATGATTTTAGTTCTGAAAGATTGGATTGTGTTGTCATAAAAACAGAAAACAAAAAATTTACAAGAATTACACAAGAGGAATTAAATAAAATAATCAAATAAAATGGTAGGAATAACATTTGACAAAGAAAAAGTTTCAATAAACATTGCTAGGTTAAAAAAAGAAGGTATCAATTTTGAAGTTGCCATCGACGCTGATTTAGCCATACAATATAAGAAAAGTGGCAATGTTGATTTGAGAGAAGTTCTTAAATCGGAAGATATCTTTTTTGATGTTAAGAAAGGTGAATTAGCTTCAGAGAGTGAAATAAATAGAGTCTTGGGAACGACTGATAATTTTAAAGCTGCTGAATTAATACTTCAACAAGGAGATATACAGCTTACATCAGAATATAGACAAAAGTTAAGAGATGAGAAGAAAAATAGAATATTGGCGATAATACAAAAAAATGGAATCGATCCAAGAACAAAACTTCCTCATCCAATGACAAGATTGGAAAATGCTTTTAATGAAATTAAGGTGCATATTGATGAGATTAAACCGGCAGAAGATCAAATACAAGACGTGTTGAGGGCATTACAACCAATTTTGCCGATTAAATTTGAGAAGAAAAAAATTCAAGTTCATATACCTGCAATTCATGCAGCTAAGTGTTATTCAACTGTGAAAAATTACGGTGAAATGACAAGGGATGAATGGCAGAACGATGGAAGCTGGATTTGTGTAGTTGAGTTACCAGCTGGAATGATTGAAGAATTCTTCGATAAAATGAATAAATTAACACATGGAGAAATAGAAAGTAAAGAATTATAATAACAGGTGAAAATAATGAGTGAACTAATAGTAAAAGAAAAAGAAATTGTCGTTCCAGGAGAGGAACTTGCTAATGGCATGGATTTCCTTCCAGGTGACGGTACGTACAGAGAAGGCGAAGTTATCAAAGCGAATAAACTTGGTCTTGCAGTTGTTGACGGCAGAGCAATAAAAATTGTCCCAGTTTCTGGTGCATATCTCCCAAAAAGAGGAGATACAATCATTGGAAAAGTTATGGATATAACTTACAGCGGATGGATTATAAATACGAATTGCGCTTACAAAGCTATGTTAAGCTTGAAAGATGCGACATCGGATTTTATTGCTAAAGGGGCAGATCTGACAAAGTATTATTCTTTTGGAGATTTAGTTGTTGCAAATATATACAATGTTACATCTCAAAATCTGATTGATCTTACGTTAAAAGGTCCTGGTTTAAAAAAACTTACAGGTGGCAGGATTATTAATGTTACAGCAACCAAAATTCCCAGAATAATAGGAAAAAGTGGAAGCATGATTTCGATGATCAAAGATGCTACAAAATGTCAGATTATTGTCGGACAAAATGGAGTGATATGGGTTGACGGCGAACCAAAAAATGAAATTATTGCTGTCGATACCATTAAAAAAATTGAATCTAATGCCCATAAATCAGGGCTTACAGATGAGATTTCTAAGCACCTCGAAGAGGCAATGAAGGGTGAATAAAGATGTATAAAAAAAGATTTGACGGTAGAGATTGGGATGAAACAAGGCCAATCGAGGCAAAAGTAGGAATTATTAAGAGAGCTAATGGCTCTGCAATGTTCAAAATAGGAGATACAATTGCGTATGCTTCTGTTTTTGGACCAAGAGAATTGTATCCAAGATTCTTACAAAACCCAGAAAGAGGACTATTGAGGTGTAATTATAACATGATGCCTTTTTCAGGAAGTGGTGATAGGGTAAGACCAGGACCAAACAGAAGATCAAAAGAAATATCAATGGTAACGCAGAAAGCATTACTCCCAGTTCTTAATCTGGAAGCTTATCCAAATGCAGTTGTCGATGTATTCATTGAATTTCCTCAAACTGATGCAGGTAGTAGATGTGCAGGAATTTGTGCAGCTTCATTAGCATTGGCTGATGCAGGAATCTCTATGAAAGATTTGGTTGCTGCGGTCGCTGTTGGAAAGGTAGACGATAAAATAGTTGTTGACCTTAATTACAATGAAGAAGCTTACGATCATGTTGAAGGAGGCGTAGAAGGTGCACCAGTTGCAGATATACCTCTTGCAATTGTTCCAAGCACAGGAGAGATATCACTTCTTCAAATGGATGGAGAAATCTCAAAAGAAGAGTTATTTGAGGCTATCGAGGCCGGAAAAAAATCTTCTAAGAAGATTGCTGAAGTGTTGAGAAAAGCACTAAAAGATAAATTTACTGGTGATACTAATGAATGAAAACGCAAAAAAACACATCTGCAATTATCTTGAAAAAGGAGTAAGATATGACGGCAGAAAACTGACTGATTTCAGGGAAGTTGTTATAGAAACTGGGGTCTCTGGTAGTGCTGAAGGTTCAGCAAGAGTGAAGATTGGGGGAACAGAAGTTATAGCAGGAGTTAAGATGGCTGTTGAAAAGCCTTACCCTGATACACCTAATGAAGGTGTACTAATGGTTGGAGTAGAACTGCTTCCATTATCAAGCCCAGAATTTGAGTCAGGACCTCCAAATATTAAAGCTATAGAATTAGCTAGAGTTGTTGACAGAGGTATAAGAGAGTCAAAATCTTTTGACAATAAAAAATTATGTATTGTTGAAGGAGAAAAGGTTTGGGCTGTTATGATAGATATCTGCACAATCAACGATGAAGGTGGACTGCTCGACTGTTCTGGTTTGGCAGCAATTGCAGCAATCCAAGATGCAAGGTTTCCAAAGTATGAAGATGGTGTTGTAGATTACAAAACAAAAACTGATAAAGGTTTACCAATGTCAAAAATTCCAATACCTGTAACTGTAATCAAAATTGGAAATAATTTTATTGTTGATCCGATATCTGATGAAGAAAAAGTAATAGATGCTCGCCTTACTGTAACAAGCATAGAGAATGGTTCGATATGTGCATTACAGAAGGGAGGAGATTCTGCGTTGTCTCTCGATGATGTGAAAACAATGGTAGAGATTGGGCTTGAAAAAGCTAAAGAGTTAAGGAAACATCTAAAGGTGAAGTGAAATGGCTAAGGAAGAATACACAAAGTATGAAAAGGCAAGAATGATTGGAAGTAGAGCACTTCAGATTTCAATGGGGGCCCCTTTTGCAATAAAAGTAAGCAAGAAGGAACTAGAAGAAATGAGATATAACCCAGTAGAAATTGCAAAAAAAGAATTCGAAGTTGATAAATTGCCTTTGACTGTTGTCAGACCACTTCCAAAAAAAGAAGATGAAGAATGAGATAAGTGAAGAAAAACTTAGTAAATATTTTTCCGTCACTCAGGATGCTTTAGATAAAGTTAAGATAACAATTCCTGAGAAGACGCATCTTTTTTCTACTGCAGAAGATTTTTTGGATATGGCAAAAAGATATTTTTCTGATGCACAACATTTTAAAGAAAAAGAAGATTATGTCAATGCTTTTGCGTGTTTGAATTATGCACATGGTTGGTTAGATGCTGGTGCTAGATTAGGATTGTTTGATGTTGGCCATGATTCAAAGTTGTTTACAGTCGATTAACGAGAGAATTTTGGATAAATCCCAGATTCCATAAACACTTTTTCTGTTTTTACTGCTCTGCCTTTATCGCCTAACATTTGCTCTGAAGAAATTCTTGCCTTACCTACACAAACTAACTCATCTTTTAATGTTAAAATTGCAACGTTATCATTCTCCCTTATTCCTGATTCTAGTTTAACAATTCCGGGGATGGATAAATCTGCTCCGTGTGTTAATGTATCTACAGTTGTATCCATAATCCAAATTTTTGGCAGATGACTTATAGCTTTTTCAATTGGTAATATTATTTTTTTTATGAATTTGTCGTTACCTTCTTTGTAATAATGAAAAGAATCATTTAAATCCTGCAACGTCCATGAAGTTTCAATATTGAAAGGACCTGCTTTTGTTCTTATTAGCTGGGTCATATGTCCACCACTACCTAATTTTTTCCCAATATCGTGGCAAAGTTTTCTGATATATGTTCCTGCTTGGCATCCAACAGTGAATAACACATCTCTCCCAATAATTTCGTGAACTGTTATGTAATATATTTTTCTTTGTCTTACTTGTCTTTTTACAGCACTTTTTATTGGTGGAAGTTGATCAATCTTTCCTACAAATTCAGACATAATTTTTCTAATTATATATTCATCATAATCATCATGGAGGTGCATTAAGCAGATATATTCTTTTCCTGCGGGCAGTAAAAAATTCACGATTCTTGTTGCTTTTCCTAATGCTACTGGCAGTACACCTGTTACTTTTGGATCTAAAGTGCCAGAATGACCTGATTTGTTTATGTTTAATATATTTTGTACAAAAGAACTGACTTGATGAGAAGTTGGTCCTTTTGGTTTGTTGACGTTTATTATTCCATATTCGATTAATTGTTCGACAGGTCTCTTCTTTGGATCAGAGCCAAATTTATCACTTGTTTCTGACTTTCTTCTAATCAATATTTCTCTTTCAATATCCTCGAAAGGAAGTTTTTCTTTCATACTTGAGGGGATTGTTGGAGGGTTTTTAAGGGTTTTGGTAATTCATAAAGATTTAAATATATCATCTGTTTTGATTGCTCTATGAATATGATAGTCTTCCTTAAAGGATTGTTAATGGGCTTTTGCGACATAATCCCAGGAGTTTCCGGTGGCACGATTGCTTTCATTACAGGAATTTATGAACAGCTTATGAAAGCTGTTGCTAATATTGATTCGAAATTTTTATCCTTAGTCTTTAAGGGAAAGTTTAGCAAAGCAATGAAAAAAATCGATGTTTATTTTTTACTAACTCTTTTTTCAGGAATCATTTTGGCTATATTGATTGG
>CAZZGN010000043.1:0-9659 GCA_964654165.1 uncultured Methanosarcinales archaeon
TACCGTCTTTAAAGTCTTTTTTCATTGACAAATAATAATTAAGAATATCATTAATAGAATCATTCACATTTTCCATAATGTGATTAAAAACACCATCTAATCCTTTGTACTTTTCATATGTTTCGAGGATTGGGTCGTTAAGTAGTATATTCATAAGTCCCATAAGCTCATCATACCTTTTTTTTGCTAACGTGTTTTGCTCCATGACCCCTATATTTATCTCTTACATACTCAGACAGATGACCAATTTGTTCAGAGAACATTTCAAAAAGTGTTGGAGCATCCTCAAGGTATTTTTCAACAATTTTGTTATATATATCTTCCAAATCATTTTTGTTTTGTTCATATTGAATATACGTAGCAGCTTTTGAAAATATTGCAACAACCTGCGTTTCTTCTAAAGAAAGTTTTGTAGCTTTGATAATCCCTTTGATGTTCATACCCTTTGGTTAGTCTAATCTGTATTTATACTTTTGTAAAGGGGTAACAAATAAAGGCAGATTTAGGCGTAATTCTAATATCTTCCATATAGAAAATAATCAACCAAAAGCTTAATAAATAGTAACTATATACCACTAAGTATATGGATATAAGAAACGTGCAAAAGACAGGTAGTATGTTTTACGTCTACCTCCCAACATCTTGGGTGAAACAATTTAACATTAAAGCAGGTACGAAAGTATCAACCCATCAAAAGAATGACGGCACTTTATCATTAAACCCTCAAATAAAGGAAAGGGAACTTCAAAAATTAAATTTAAACCTTTCGAAAGAGAATATGCACAATATCAACAAGCTAATTGTGGCATGTTATGTAAATCCATTAAAATCTTTCTCAATCAATCTAGAAGAAGAACTAGATATATCTAAACTTCTTCTTCAGAAAAAGCTTTTAAGTGTTGAAATGGTAGAATTTGACGGTAAACATATAACATGCGAATCACCTTTCTCCGTCGACGATCCACTGTCATTATTAAAAACAATGATCAAGAAAATAAAAAACCTGTTATACGTTATGAGAAAAAATTACAACAAGGAATTAATAGAAAGATATGAAGAAGAGATAGATAGAAGTAAGTTACACGTTTCTAAATCAGTCATAGGGATGCTTACACATAGCAAACCATCAACATACAAAATCATAGAATTGCATTATATGGAAATAATCGCAAGGGATTTGGAAAAATTAGTAGATCATTTGAAAGAAATCCCCGGTTCAGAAACAAAATACTTGAGCACAATTGACAAAGCAATTACTTGCTTAGACAATCAGTTCACAGCTCTTGAAAAAAGATCAGATGATCTCCCATATACAAATGCAATGGAATTTGCAAAAAAGGCAGGAGATGTGCCATTCCAAAAGGTAAAAGATGAACTTACATATCACAAAATCCGGGTAAAAGCGGCTTTTGAGGCCATTTCAGAGAATTTGGTTAATTGGTCAATAACGGAGGAAATTTACAAGAAAACTAAATAATCTATTTAGGTTATATTTATATAAGGGGATTTAATCCTCTAAAACATAGTGGTGGTTTCAATGAACAAATTATTAGAAGAGATAAAAACTCTGGAAAAGGACATGGAAAAAGGCATTGAAAAAGCAAAGAGTGAGAAAGAAAATCTCATAAACAATGCCAAAAAAGAATCTTTGAAATTAATAAGTGAAGAAAAAGAAAAAATTTCTAAGGAGATGGATAAAAAAATCTCTGATGAAACTGAAAGACTTTCGAAAGAAAGAGAAAAGATAAAAATAACTGGAGAAAAGAAGGCACATGAATTAAGAAAAAAAGCTGAAAAAAATATGAATAAAGCAACATCTTTCATCGTGGATTCCTTTAACAAAAAAATCAATGAATAAAATGTTTAAAACAGAAGAAATGTCAAAGGTAACAGTATTCGGCTCAAATAGAGATATGCCGAAAGTCATTAGTACATTACACAAGCTTAAAGTATATCATATTTTAGAGCATGAAGCTAAGGGTAATGAAATAGATATAGGCAATCCCTTGGAAAATAGCGAAGAAGTATCAGACGCATCAATAAAGGCAAAATCTTTAGTTTCTTCATGGCGTCTAGAGAATAGTGACTATCCTCCTTCAAGCAATCATATTGAATATAGTTCATCTCTACCAAAAATACAGAAAATCCATTCTGAACATGCTGAATTACAGAAAAGAATCAAAGAAATTGATGATAGAAATTTAGAATTAAAACAATTAAAACAAAATCTAAACATACTAAAAAAGTTCAAGCTTGAACCAAGTCATTTTACCGAATTAAAATCAGTTACATGCATTGTTGGAAGTGTAAAAAATATAGAAAAACTTGATGAAGTAATAGACAGCATAACAACAAGAAATGACCTTTCATTAGATGTTAACATAAAAGAGAAAAAAAGTTTCATAGCTTTAATCATAGACAAGAAATTTGAAGAAAAAGCATTAAAATCATTACAGGAATTTGGATTTACACCAATTGAGACAGAAAATTTATCATCATTAATAGGAAATGTAACAGAAAATTTATCAAAAGAAATTACAGAATTTAAAAAACTTCAACAAGAAAAATCAGATTTAAAAAAAGAAATATCAAAACTCAAAGATGAACATTCAAAATTTGTTTATTATGCTGATAAATTATTTTCAAAAGAATACGATAAAGCAGAAGCACCTTTGAAATTTGCAGTTTCAAAAAATCTTTTCTACATTAAAGGTTTTGTTCCAAAAAGAGACTTTTATACAATCAAAGAAAAACTTGAAACGACAACAAAAGACAGAATATATATTGAACAGAAAGATGTAACAGAAGATGACAATGTCCCAATAAAATTTAATAATCCAAAACCAGCGAGAGATTTTGAATTTCTTATGGAATTATATGCTCTTCCAAAATATTCTGAATTTGATCCAACGACATTAACGTTCATCACATTCCCTATATTATTTGGTTTTATGCTTGGTGATGTAGGTTATGGATTTGTAACTTTAGCATTATTCTTAATTTTAAAAAAGTTCCTTCCATCACTAAGACAATTAGTCAATATATTCATATTATCATCAGCTTCAACAATAGTATTTGGATTTTTATTTGGAGAAGTTTTTGGAGAAGAGGTTATACTGGGTTATGATCTGCCGCGAATATTAAGTAGATTACATGAAGTTAATGAATTATTAATTTTATCGTTAATTATTGGTGCAGTTCATTTAAACTTAGGACTTTTAATTGGATTTTACAACGAATACAAAGCTCACGGCTTCAAAGCTGCTATGCTTGAGAAATTTAGCTGGATTATGCTCCAGGGATCAGTAGCATTAATTGCTTTAGCAGTAATGCAGAACATGTTTTCAGTCTCTTACGGTGTGGCATTAGCTGTAATATCTGTAGTTATGATTTACAAAGGAGAAGGACTGAAAGGAATGGTGGAAATTCCGGGAATTTTCAGCAATATATTATCATATTCAAGACTTATGGCAATAGGCTTAGCATCAGCAGGCTTAGCTTTAGTAATAAATCAATTTGCAAAAGACTTTTTTAGCCAAGGATGGAAAGGAATAATTCCAGCTATCCTAATACTAGTCTTAGGTCATTCAATTAACATTGCATTAGGTTTGATAGGACCTTTTTTACATTCATTAAGGCTCCATTACGTGGAGTTCTTTACGAAGTTTTACAAAGGCGGAGGACAGAAGTTCAATCCCTTTGGAATAGATAAATAGGAGGTAAATAAAAATGGTAGATATAGGAGCAGGATTGATGGCAATCGGCGCAGGACTAGCAGTAGGACTTAGTGCAATTGCATCAGGAATAGCGGAGAAATCCATAGGTGCTGCAGCAGTAGGAGCTATGGCTGAAAAAGAAGAGTTATTCGGTAAAGGTTTAATCCTTACAGTTATTCCGGAAACACTTGTCATCTTCGGACTTGTTATAGCAATTATGATCATTGGACTGGTATAATTTTACTAGTTCAAATGGTGAATTATAATGGGACTTGAAGAAGTAAAAGAAGGACTGAAAAAGGAAACGGAAGAAGCTGCAGCTTTAATCCTCAAAGAAGCTGGGGAAGAAAAAAGCAAAATGATGGCTTCTGCTAAAGAAACTGTGGATAACTTCAGAGCAAAATCAGAAGTAAAAACAAATGATGTGATTAATACTCTTAAAAGAAGGGAAATAGCTTCGGCAAACCTAAGTGCTAAAAAAACATCACTTAATACAAAAAAAGACATGATTGACATGGTGTTTGAAAAAGCAATGGAAAAGCTGGAAGCGCTTTCAAATAGTGAAAGAAAGAAAATCATAACTAGCTTGATAAAACTTGCAGGAAAGATGATTGACGTGAAAACAATTTACTGCAACGAGAAAGACAAATCACTCATTGGAAATAGTTTTACTATAAAAACTGAAGAAATGAAAGGAGGGGTCATCTGTGAAAGCAAAGATGGCAGTTCCAGAATAGATTATACATTTGAAACAATATTGAAAGATGTCAGAGAAGACAATCTGAAAAATATTGCAGAAAAATTGTTTTAATCTTGCTCAGAAAAATGGGATTCAATAGCATGAACAAAGGACAAGAAGAGCTTGAACTTAGTTTCGACCCTTATACATTTGTAAGAGTTAATGTTATGAGAAGTTTGCTTTACAAGAAAGCAGATTATGACAAACTTATGAAGATGGAAATATCCGAAATTGCAAAATATTTACAAGACACAACTTACGGCGATGAAATAACTGAATTAGGTGTTAAACTCTCAGGAACAGAACTTGTAGAAAGATCTTTAGACCAAAATTTAGAAAAGAGATTCAGTAAGTTAAGGATGGTCAGCGACGCTAATTTAAGAATCTTAGTAGATGCGTATCTAAAAAGACACGATGTTTGGAATATCAAAACAATTCTCAGAGCAAAACAGGCAAAACAAGAAGATGTATTAGACATGCTTTCTTTAGCAAGCGTGTTAAGTGCAGATTTTTATAAAAATCTAATAAAAGAAGATTCATTACAAAATATTTTCAAAAAACTTATAGAAAAAGGATTTATTTCAACTGAAAATGAATCAAGTTCAGACCTTACACTTATTAAAATTGAAAACTTGCTCGACAAAGCATATTATAAATATCTTGCAGGCTTATCCGAAAGAATTCCTGAACAGGGAAATGTGTTCAAAGATTTCCTCAAAGCAGAAATAAATACATTAAATCTATTAATGCTTCTTAGATTAAAAAGAGAAGGCATGCAAAAAGAACAAATAAGAGAATTCTTATTTTTCCCACAGAGACTCATAAAAAGAGAAACTTACAACGCATTATTAGATACAGGGGATATAAACAACACATTAGAAAAACTAGGAAAAATATATCCTGAACTTCATGAAAGCATAAAAGATTTCAAAGATACAAAATCGTTTATAGCAATTGAAAGGGATATAAAAAAATTAATGCTAAGAAGATCGAGATTATTGGCACATAAAAATATATTATCTATTGATGCAATATTAAGTTACCTTTTCGCAAAAGAAATTGAAGTTAATAATCTTAGAATGATTATCAAAGGTAAAACTTTAGAAATTGAAAATGATTTTATACAAAAGGAGTTGGTGATGTAAATGCTTGAGATGGCTGTTGCAGGAGGAGAAGAGTTTTTACTTGGTTTCCAACTAGCAGGGATATCTAAAGTGTTTAAGATAGAAAAAAATTCAGAAGAACAAATAAAAAAATTTACAGAAAACAAAGAAATAGGGATATTAGTTTTAGATGACGCAGTTATGAAATCCCTTCCAGATCATGTTCAAACTGATTTGAACAAGATGGTAAAACCAGTTGTCGTTGTGCTTTCAAAAGAAGCAGGCAGCACAAGTTTAAGAAATAGCATAATCAAGGCCATAGGCGTTGATTTGATGAAAGAAAAATGATATTCATTAAAGGTGAAACATTATGAAAGAAATCAGCAAAGGTGTATTATACAGAATTGCCGGACCAGTGGTCATGGCTAAAAATCTCGATGCAAGAATGTATGACGTTGTTTATGTGGGCAAAGAAAAACTCATGGGCGAAGTCATTCAGATTGATGGAGACAAAGTTACCATCCAAGTATATGAAGATACTTCAGGATTGAAACCAGGAGAAATTGTTGTAAATTCTGGAGAACCATTAACAGTGGAATTAGGACCAGGATTATTGACAAGTATCTATGATGGTATTCAAAGACCTCTTCCTGTACTACAAGCAAAGCAAGGCGATTATATTAACAGAGGAGTTTCAGCTCCAGGCCTTGACCCAAAAAAGAAATGGGACTTCAAAGCTACAGTAAAGAAAGGAGATGTAGTAAAAGGTGGAGATGTTATCGGTGAAGTTGAAGAAACTGAAGGAAACATTCACAAAATCTTAATCTCTCCAAAAGTTAAAGAGTCCAAAATTAAAGAAATAAAATCAGGAAAATTCACAGTTGAAGAAATTGTTGCAAAGTTAGAAGATGGAACTGAATTAAAACTTAAACATGAATGGCCAGTAAGATCGGCACGTCCTGTCACAGAAAAACTAGCTCCAAATGTTCCTTTAATTACAGGACAAAGAATTTTCGATGCATTATTTCCTTTAGCTAAAGGTGGTGCAGGTGCAATTCCAGGTCCTTTCGGAGCAGGAAAAACAGTTGCACAACAACAACTTGCTAAATGGTGTGACGCTGATATTATTGTTTATGTTGGTTGTGGAGAACGAGGCAACGAGATGACAGAAGTTCTTACAGAATTCCCGCATCTTATAGATCCAAAGACAAAAAAACCATTGTTAAATAGAACGGTTCTTATTGCAAATACATCTAACATGCCCGTCGCTGCTAGAGAAGCTTCAGTTTATACTGGGGTTACAATAGCTGAATATTACAGGGACCAAGGTTATGATGTTGCATTAATGGCAGACTCAACTTCAAGATGGGCAGAAGCAATGAGAGAAATTTCTTCAAGATTAGAAGAGATGCCAGGGGAAGAAGGATACCCAGCTTATCTTGCTACAAGATTATCAGAATTTTATGAAAGAGCAGCTCGTGTACAACCCCTAGGTGTTAAAAAAATTGGTTCAGTTACAATTATTGGTGCTGTCTCACCCCCAGGAGGAGATTTCTCAGAACCTGTAACACAAAACACATTAAGAGTTACAAAAACATTCTGGGCATTAGATGCTAAACTGGCACAAAGAAGGCATTTTCCTTCTATTAACTGGCTAACATCTTATTCATTGTATCCAGATATTCTTGAAGGATGGTATGCAAAAAATATTTCTGCAGATTGGAGACAAACTGTAGGAAGAATCACAGCATTATTACAAGAAGAAGACAAACTCATGGAAATTGTGCAATTAGTTGGAAGTGATGCACTGCCTGAAAAACAACAGGTTCTTTTAGAGGCTGCAAGATTGTTGAGAGAATTCCTCTTACAACAAAACGCATTCCATGAAATTGATACGTATTGTGATTTAGAAAAAACGTACATGCTTATGAAGATTATCTTGAAGTTCTACGACCTTGCAAGTGATGCAATGGAAAGAGGAGCAAGAATACAACAAATTCTCGAAATTAAATCCAAAGACGAAATTGGAAATGCTAAATTCGAGAAAGACCATAAAAAACTTCTTACAGATGTTGAGAAGAAAATGGAAAAAGAAATTGACGCGATTTTTAGGTGAACACGATGAAAGAATACAAAACAATCAAAAGGATTGCCGGACCACTTGTTTTTGTTGAAAAAACAGATCCAATTGGATATGGAGAACTGGTACACATAAAGCTGTCTGATGGAAGCACAAAAAACGGACAAGTTTTGGATACAAGCGATGATATGGTCGTTGTTCAGAGCTTTGAGGGAACGAGTGGAATAGATAAAAAATCAAGAGTGAAATTTCTTGGTGAAAATATCAAACTTCCAGTGTCAGCAGACTTATTGGGAAGAATATTAAACGGTTCAGGAAAACCAATAGACAAAGGACCTGCAATTATTCCCGATTCAAGAGTCGATATTAATGGCGCAGCTATTAATCCATATTCAAGACAATCTCCCGCAGACTTTTATCAAACAGGAATTTCAACAATTGACGCAACTAACACTTTAGTTAGAGGTCAAAAGCTACCTATTTTCTCAGGTTCTGGCTTGCCCCATAATGAAATTGCTTTGCAAATTGCAAGACAAGCTAAAGTTGTTGGAGAAGATAAGAATTTCGTTGTTATTTTCGCAGCTATGGGGATTACAAATGAAGAAGCTCAAAGATTCATGAGAGACTTTGAAGAAACTGGAGCTTTAGAAAAAAGTGTTGTTTTCCTAAACCTTGCAGATGATCCAGCAGTTGAAAGAATTGTTACGCCAAGAATGGCACTTACAGCAGCAGAATATTTTGCATTCGAAAAAGATATGCACGTTCTTGTTATTATGACTGATATGACAAACTACTGTGAATCTTTAAGAGAAATTGGAGCAGCAAGAGAAGAAATTCCAGGAAGAAGAGGATATCCGGGATACATGTATACCGATTTAGCAAACTTATACGAAAGAGCTGGTATGATTAAGGGCAAGAAAGGTTCTATCACACAATTCCCAATCTTAACAATGGTCGGGGATGATATAACACATCCAATTGCCGACTTAACCGGCTATATAACAGAAGGACAAATTGTACTGAGTAGGGAGCTTCACATGAAAGGAGTCTATCCACCAATTGACATCCTGCCTTCATTATCTAGATTAATGAATTCAGGAATTGGAAAAGGAAAAACAAGAGAAGACCATAAGCAAGTTTCAGACCAGCTTTATGCATTCTATGCAGAAGGAAGGGATTTGAGAGGTTTGGTTGCAATTGTGGGTGAAGAAGCTCTTAGTGCAAGGGATAAAAGATTGTTAAAATTCGCAGAAGTCTTCGAAAAAGAATTTGTTGCACAAGGAAAGAATGAAGACAGAGATATTGTAAGTACATTAAAAATTGGATGGAAATTACTTTCAGAATTCCCAGAAAACGAATTGACAAGAATAAGTCCTGAGATGAAAACTAAATATTACAAAAGCAAATAATAATATGACAGACATAAAACCAACAAGGTCAGAGCTAATAAAGCTGAAAAATAAGATTAAGCTAGCCAGTTCAGGCCACAAACTTTTGAAGAAAAAAAGAGACGGCTTAGTTATGGAATTTTTTGAAGTTCTAAAAAAAGTTAAGTCAATAAGAGAAGAATTAACAAAACAATTTGTTGAATCTCAAAATAAACTTAACATTGCAAGAGTAATTGAAAGCGATCTTAAAATAAAATCTTTAGCTATGGCAATAAGTGAAAAACCCACAGTAAAAGTAGAAGTAAGAAACATCGTTGGAGTTGTTGTTCCGAAAATTGAAAGGAAGGCAATGAAAAAGAAGATGGAAGAAAGAGGCTTCGGTTTTTTCAATTCTGTAGCTATAGACGAAGTATCTTTATCATATGAAGATTTAATTGAGAAGATTATTGAAGCAGCAGAAGTAGAAACAACAATAAGGAAAATTCTTGAAGAGATAGAAAAAACGAAGAGGAGAGTTAATGCACTTGAATTTGAAGTTATTCCGAAAATGAAATTACAAGCAGCTTTTATAACAATGAGATTAGAAGAAATGGAAAGGGAAAACTTCGGAAGGTTAAAGATAATTAAGAGCAG
>CAZZGN010000044.1:0-2282 GCA_964654165.1 uncultured Methanosarcinales archaeon
ATCCACGATATGATGAGAAACAACATAGTAAGGAGAGCAATTTTAGAAGAAAAGTAGGGTGCTATATAAAAGATAATTCATTAACCCTTAGGGTGTATTCAAAGGAAATTTATCATTTTATCGACGACTATTTGATGATTAAAGGGAATAAAACATTAAATGTTTGTCTTAAAAACGATATAAATTCTTTTTCTGAAAATTTTCTTAAATTCTTTGTGAGAGGCCTAATAGACACAGATGGTCATGTAAGAAAAGATGGAAGAATTACAATATCTCTAATTACAAGACGACTCATAAATCAAGTATCAGACTTCCTAACAAAACTAGGCATAAATAATCAAAGATATATCAGAAAAAAGAGAAGTAATGAACATGTTCAACATGACATCATGATAAATAAAGTAAATTCCAGGAAATATTTGCAATTAATTGGTTTTTCTAATAAACGAAAAGAGAAAAATGCGGTAGCTGGGATTTGAACCCAGGTTTCAACGTTTTTGCACCTCAGAGAGGATATGGCAACGTCGGGTAATGACCACTATACTACTACCGCGAGTATGGTGGGCCCACCCGGACTCGAACCGGGGATCAATGCCTTGCTTAAGCAACGGCCAGAGAATCTCTGATTCTCGCTGCCTTGTAAGGGCACTGTCATAGCCACTAGACCATGGGCCCGCATTGTCGATGAATCTTGCGTTTATATTTAAAGATTATGTTTTATTCCTATAGTAAATTTTAAATACTTCTCTTAAAACCAGCGTATCTTAGTTGGGCCAGTAGCTTAGTCCGGTTGGAGCGCTGCTCTTATATGGGTACGTTTCGTTCACTAGGTGAAGCAGTGGTCGGGGGTTCAAATCCCCTCTGGCCCATTTTTCTTAAAATAAAAAACTTTAAAAACAGAAGACAAATCCTCAGAGTAACATGCCCCGGTGGTGTAGTCTGGCCAATCATCTCAGATTTTCGATCTGAGGACTCGGGTTCAAATCCCGGCCGGGGCACTATATTTTTCACTGGATTTAAAGAGTATAAATTCAATTAGTTCTTATTCACTCTAAAATAGTAATTTATAAATGTAAGGTATTGTTTCTTTTAATATATGGCTCAGGATAAAGGTTTTTTGACCATTGCAACAGTTACAGCTCAACTTCCAGATTTTTATCCAGAGGAGATGGTTTTAGGGATAGAATCCATTCTAAAAGAGCATGATGATATAGATCTTGTTATGACTCCTGAATTTAGTTTTAATGCTAATTGGCCAGATCCAGATGAACACATAGTTTTGAATGGTGATGAAAATGAAATAATTTTAACAAATAATTCGGAGATTAATGACATTATAAAAACATGCCAGGAAATTGCGAAGAGCTATGAGGTATATCTTGCCCTTTCTTCATTTCAAGAATCAGTTGATTTGAGAGAAAAAGTTCCCAAATCAAGTGAAATTTCATTTATATTGGGTAGATCAGGAAAATTGATGTATATTAAAAGAAAATCATATTCTCCAGATACTTTTTATTTAAAGACAAAATCAGGTGAAAATTTTAAAACTCTTTTTTTAATATGTGACGATTGTTCATTGACGCCAAAAGATGATTTAAATAAAATAGACATCATACTTCATCCTTCAAATGTAGACGAAATAGCTCTTCTGAATCAATTTGCAAAATATAACACTGAACTAAAATCAGATATATCTCCCTTTGGAATTGTTGAAGCTGAAAGTTTGTTTGATAGGGTTTATGGCAATTGGACACAGATTTTATCTGATAACGCAATGATTTTAGGGAGCGACTCATTTAGCGGAATGAACTATGCATTTAAAACTAAAAAGAATCATATAAAGTATTTTAGACCTGATTTGGAAGTTTTTGATCGTTACGAGATGGGGAAAATCAATGAGAAGTTTAATTATCTTATAATTGATATTAAGAAATAATTTCATTTATATTAAACATGGTAAGGGCACCATTACTTTTAATCATCTCAAAGTTAAAACAATGTTTTTATATATCAAAGATGTTCTATTATTTTTGGGTGATACTTATGAAGAAGATTATATTCATTTTTATGATAATTGTACTGATTGCATTAATCGGATGTAGTGAAGAAACTAATGAAGAAGGAAACGTTGTTGTAGATGAAAACAAACATGTTTGTTCTCCAGAAGAACTTACAGCAGAGGTTTGCACAACGGACTATACCCCTGTATGCGGAAATGAAGGAGAAACGTATGCAAATGGTTGTAGTGCGTGTTCAAGTGGAGATGTTGCAAGTTATGAAAT
>CAZZGN010000044.1:2382-9608 GCA_964654165.1 uncultured Methanosarcinales archaeon
CGTATGCAAATGGTTGTAGTGCGTGTTCAAGTGGAGATGTTGCAAGTTATGAAATGGGTGAATGTGGAGAATAGTTCTGCATCAGAGAACTATGGTTTAGGCTGTAAATGCGTAGCAAGTAGATGTATGTGGAATTAAGAGGTAACTATTTCAAACCTCTTATTTTTCTTAACACTTTTTAATTCAAATTTTGTTATTTTATTTTCCTTAGCCCAAGCATTAGCTGATTCAGCTGAAGCAAAAGTTTTTGCACCTTTCTTCTTCGGAACATTTAATTTTGTGTGACCTAGGTTATGAGTTAACCCACGTTTTCTCTTCATTTGTGTATGCATTTTTACCATTGTGTGCCTCTAATCAAATTTCTTATTTGAGAAATTGAAATAATCTTCAACTTTTATATTTCCCGGATTCCCATCATATTCATTTGCATCTTTCTCGGTTGTTTCTGAAGACACTGCTTTTTTAACAGGATCATCCGTGAAAACAACTTTTATGCACTTGATTTTTCTCTTCATTTCTTCAACGTCATTTTTTAATAATGTCATTTGTCTGTTGTAGTCAACATTAGAAGAACTTTTTGCATCAATCTTCTTCTCCAATTCGTCAAAACGTTCGTTTATTTTTGCTATAGTGTTATTTTGAAGATATTCTAATTTTCTTTTGAGAATCATTAATTCTTGAGGATTTTCTTCTTGTATTGGTTCTGGTTTTTCGGCTTCCTTAGGTTTAGCATGAGCGTGTAAGCTGTTTGGTCCATTAGCACCCATAACACTTTCTTTGTCTATGCCTATATTGGCAAATTGTTTTTTGAATTCGTGGTCGTTTACCATGCTCACTGGCTTAGAAGCGGTTGTTAATAAGTTTTATGGTTCTTCATCCTCAAAAATAAAATATTTTTCCAAAGGGTTTATAAGTAAAATTCATTTTTCCATTTTGATGGATAATAATAGCAAAGGGATATTGTTTACATTCATAGGTCAGTTTTTTGGATTGGGTTATTGGATATTTGCCACCATAGGATTTGATTATTTCAATATCCTTACAACAACTGCATTTTGGTTTGGGAGTGCTGCAATTTTTACTTTTATATTAATAATTGCAATGAAAAAATTGAAACATTTCTTTAATTTCAAAGAACATTGGAAATGGTTGTTGTTAATGGGATTGTTAAATACAGGCAGCATATTAACAGGGTGGAAAGCATTAGAAATACTTGGCCCCTCATTAACAGGGTTCCTTTCTAACATTCAGGTGATTTTCGTCGTCTTATTTGGTGTTTTAATTCTTTCAGAAAGATTCAATATATATGAAATTGTTAGCGGAATTATAACAATAGCTGGTCTTTTTGTAATGTCCTATGCTGGAGGAGAATACATTGTTGAAGGTATGTTACTGATAATAGCTCATTCAATATTTTTTGCATTGTCGAGAATGATCATAAAATCAAAGCTCGAAAAAGTTGATGCTACGTTAATAGTGTTTTATAGAGCAATATTAATTACAATATTTGTATTTGCTTTAGGATTTTCTTTAGGAGAGATAAAAATAGATGTTCCTGGAGCCTTGATATTTATAACCCTACCTTCGATATTTTCTGCAGTATTGCAGCATATTTTCCTCTTTAAAGCTTATAAATTGATAGATATATCAAAAGTACATTTGTATTACTCTGTACACCCATTACTTGTGTTGGTGGCTGCTTATCTTATTTTTGGAGATATGCTTACATTACAGCAATTATCAGGTGGATTATTAATTATGCTCGGAGTCATGGGATTGATATACTTCCATAAAAAAACAAAGCTTTATAAACCGAATTCAAATCCCTGAAAATGTTATGGAGGTTTAGTAACAGCAAAGCTGTGAAGTAAAATAAATTGAAAAGAAGCTCAAGACGTTGGAAAAAGAAAGGACAAATGCGCTGGAAGTGGCAAAGAAAAAGAATGAAGAAAGAAAAGAGAAAGCGTGTTAAATAAACAAATTCTCATCAGACCAATCTTTTTTAATGATTCCGTTTTCCATATTGAAACCCGGAATATAGTTATGGAATAGTTTTACTTGTCTGCTTAAAGGAATAGCCTGTACACTATGCACTACATTTGTCCCAAAAAAATTGCTCAAAGTTGGCACAATTTCTGCATTGAATATCTCAATCATGTCACTTTGCTTGCCACTTTCGAGGATTATTGTCATGATAACATGGCCATCCTGTTCTCCCATACCCGAGAATAATGTGTGCTTTGTCATAGCCTTATTGCCCATTATCTCTGAAAATTTATGTGAAACCTGTAATGCTGTTATACCAAAACGTAATTTAATTATGTACATATACTGGCTCTTAAATCTTCCAGTTCCTGTCTCACCGTAATCTATCAATGTCATATAGTTAAGAACTCCTTTGCTCTCAAGGTTTTTTCTTTTTCTATTGACAGTTTTTACAGGTACATGTGTGTGCTTGCCAATTTGGTTATCAGAAATACGCGGATTTCTAACCAACTCTTTCATGATTTTTCTTTCCTGTTCATCTATAGTTTTATCTGATTCTTTCATGATAAGTCCCCCCTAATGACATGAATGTGTCAAAAAAGTAACAAAGGAGGTATATATAGGTTTTGATTTTGAATACACCAAGATACATAGTGAAAATATGTACAACACATGAATAATATTAATACTAAAAGTGCCTCATTTTTTAATAATAATGGCTAATTTGTGTCACTTTTTGATATAAAATAGTCTTACATTTCCCAAAAACAAAAATGTGTTTCTCCTTGTGAATAACAATAACAATGTTTATATATGACAAAAAATGCGATTATTTGGTGTATAATTAGGTGAAGGGATGAAAGTATTAATGTTTGGTTGGGAGTTCCCTCCATTTAGCAATGGAGGATTAGGAACGGCTTGTCAAGGACTTACAAAAGGTTTAAAAAATAATAATGTTCATGTCACATTTGTCTTACCTAAAGCTCAAAAAGATGCAAAAGCAAGTCATGTTAATCTTATTTCTGCAAATAATTTAGTTCTTGAAAACTGTGATGATATAGATTTTGCAGAAATACAAACTTTACTCATGCCATATATCTCATACGATGAATATGGTGAAAAATATAAGAATTTAGAAGATAATGAATCAACGGTTTATGGAAAAAATCTGTATGAGGAAGTTTATAGATATTCCAAAAAAGCTGCCTTGATTGCTAGATTTAACGATCATGACATTATTCATGCACATGACTGGATGACATATAAAGCAGGTGTTGAAGCAAAAAAGGTATCAGGAAAGCCATTAATCGTACATATGCATGCAACCGAATTTGACAGAACTGGGGGGCATCCAAATCAGAAGATTTATGATATTGAAAGGATGGGGATGCGTGAAGCGGACCATATTATCGCTGTTAGCAATTTTACAAAGCAGAAGGTTGTTGATCATTATGGTATTCCTCCAGATAAAATAACAGTTGTTCACAATGCTGTTGAATTTAATGACTATTCAAACTCTGAAGTATTAAGCAAGAAAGACAAGATCGTACTGTTTCTGGGCAGGTTGACATTACAAAAAGGTCCTGAGTATTTCCTTCAAGCTGCTAAAAAGGTTCTTGAAAAGGATCCTGATATAAAATTTGTTGTCGCTGGAGATGGGGATATGGAGAATTTTATGATAAATAAAGCTGCTGAGATGGGGATTTCTAATAAAGTGTTATTTTCTGGTTTTTTAAGAGGAAATGACATAGATAAAGCATACCAAATGGCTTCTGTGTATGTAATGCCTTCTGTGTCAGAGCCTTTTGGAATCACACCACTAGAAGCAATGAGAAACGGCACACCAACAATAATATCAAAACAATCTGGAGTTAGCGAGGTCATAAAGAATACATTTAAAGTGGATTTCTGGGATATAAATCAACTTGCCAACAAAATGTATGCTTTGACTAATTACGATTCTTTACATCATGAAATGGCAAATAATGGGGGAAAAGAGGTTCATAAATTTTCATGGGACATACCTGCTGGTAAATGTGTAGATGTCTACAGGAAAACATTAACATATGCAGGGGCTTAAAATGACTGATGTTTGCTTCTATTTTCAAGTACACCAACCTTACAGGTTAAGGATGTATACTGTTTTTGATACAGGCAATAATTATTTTGATGATAAAAACAATGAGAAGATAATGAAAAAAGTTGCAGAAAAATGTTATATCCCTGCTAACAAAATCTTATTAAAATTAATAAAAAAAAACAAAGGAAGATTTAAAATTGCATTTAGTATTACTGGTACAGCCATAGAACAAATGCAGAAATATGCACCAGAAGCATTGGAAAGTTTCAAAAGATTAGCTGAGACAGGATGTGTTGAATTTCTATCTGAAACATATCATCATTCTCTCGCATTCATATATTCTAAAGAAGAATTTATTGAAAATATTAAACTTCATGAAGAACTTATGAAAAAAACTTTCAACCAAGTTCCAACAATTTTTAGACATACTGAATTAATTTATAACAATGATCTCGCAAAAGCTGCTGAAGATTTAGGATATAAAGGCATACTTGCAGAAGGAGCTGATCATCTCCTTGGATGGAGATCACCCAATTATGTTTACACACCTGAAAATTGCAAAAAAATAAAATTATTGCTGAAAGATCACAAATTAAGTGATGATATTGCAGTTAGATTTTCTAACAAAGAACATCCTTTAACAGTAAAAAAATTTGCTTCATGGATAAATGCAATAGAAGGAGATGTTGTCAATCTTTTTATGGATTACGAGACATTTGGAGAACATCAAGGGAAAGAAACAGGCATATTCGAATTTCTTGAGAAATTACCAGATGAATTATTAAAAAATAACAAGTTCATAACACCATCTGAAGCAATATTGCACAAATCACGAGGAGAATTTGATTCTAAAGAATTTACGTCATGGGCAGATATTGAAAGAGATGTATCAGCCTGGCTTGGAAATGAAATGCAGAAAGAAGCTGGGAGAAAACTTTACATTCTTAAAGAAGAGATAGAAAAGAGTAATGATAAAAAACTCCTTGAAGACTGGAGAAAAATGCAGACTTCTGATCATTTTTATTATATGTGCACTAAGCGGTTTGGAGATGAAAATGTAAATAACTACTTCAATCCCTATGAGACTCCATATGAAGCATTTACTGTTTATATGAACATATTAAACGATATCATGACCAGATTAAAAAATAAAAAGTAACTCAGCATGAGTATCCAAAAGGTTTAAATATCAATTCTTCATTATAATGCTCTATTATTGTCATAAAAGGGGTGATTTGTTTGGTCAGGGGTGTCAAGAAAACTAAAAAGAGGATTGTTAAGAAATCTACTAAGAAGGCTGTGAAAAGAGTTACTAAAAAAGCAAAGAAGATTATTAAAAAAACTTCTAAGAAAGAAAATAAAGCTCAGGGTGGAGAAAGGTTTTTTCTCGTCGACGGATCAATGATTCATGATTTAAGAGGACTTGCTGACTCCTTAGATAATATGGGCCACGAAGTTTTCTATCATCATGTGACTGAGATAAAAAACGACTTTGCGAACTGGGTCAGAGAAATCATGAAAGAAAAGAAGCTTGCAGATAAATTAATGCAGGAAAACTCACCTGAAAGATGCCAGATTGTTGTTTTGAGGCATATTAGCAAATAGAATGGTAAAGAAAAAAAATCCTTTTGCTCGCAATAGGGTATCAAGCTATCCTAAACCCCACGAACATATGAGATGTGTACACGAACATATAAATCACCGGGTGGCTGAGTTTATATATGGTGTTATATTTGGCGCTATTTTGATGCTTATAGCAATGAGAATTTTTGGCATGGTATAATGGTTAGTGATACACTTAAAAATTATATTGAATCTCAGGAACAGAGAGGGGTCAGCGATGAAGAGCTCCGTTCTGCTCTTTTGGAGAAGGGTTGGGATAAAAATAGTGTTGATTCTGCGTTGGGTGAGGATAAGAATCCATCTCATAGTTCTGTTATAATCACAGAACCCAAAAAAAGTAATAAGAAAGTAGTCATCATTGCTTCCATTATCATTATTGTTGTGGTTGCTACATTTTTCATGTTCTTTTATATTGATGGTAGTAAATGTGGCGACAGCAAAGTTTCGAAAGGAGAAACTTGGGAGAATTGTTGTGTTGATGCTGGTTGTTTAGGAGACAGTAACTGTGTAGATAATGCTTGTATTGAACCTGAATGTGGAGATTGCCAATATTTAGATGAACATTTGTGCAAAGAGTATGAGTGCTGTGATGAAAAAAGCTGTGGAGAAGGAAAAATTTGTGAAAGTAATAGTTGTGTTGAATTAATTTGCGGAGATTGTGAATATATTAAAGAAAATGAATGTGTAAGTTATACCTGCTGTTCGGATGAAGAATGTGATGGGGTATGTAAGAATCCATCAAGCATAAAATCTGAATGTGCAACTGCTAAAGAACTTAATCTTTCAAAAGAAGATGTGAATAAAAGTATTACATTAAATGAAGTATTAGAAATAAGCTTTAATTCATCTAAATATCTGCTTTCAGTTGAGAATGTAGATAGGGGTAATACAAGCTTAAGTATTGACAACAAATCATTTAATTTAGGATTATGGGAAGAATATGCCGTTGACTTTAATAATGATGAATTAGGTGAGATGGTAGTAACACTTGTTGGTTACACTTCTGATGGTTTGATGTTAAATATAAAAGAAGTAGCATGCAAAAAAAATGCTGACTGCGATGATAATATTACTACAACAGAAGATTCATGTTCTTATCCCGGAACTACGCAGGCAGAATGTGCATATTCAGCAGGAGATGAATGTGAAACAAATGCTGATTGTGATGATGAACTTCCATGGACTTATGATTTATGCTATACAGTTTCACCTTCAAGGTGCATTAACACAGTACTTTCTGAATGCGAAGATGATGATGGGTATTGTCCTGAAAATTGTTTCAACAATACGGATAACGATTGTGAAAATGCAAACGAGTGTGATTATGACACAGATTGTGATGATAGTACAGCTTCGACAAGAGATTATTGCATAACAAGCAGCCACATATGCATGAATGTCGATATAACAGAGTGCGTTGACACAGATGGCTATTGCCCAACTGGTTGTAATGCAACTACAGATGCTAATTGTTAATTAGACTTTTTTTATAATAAAAAATATAAGTATTTTTCTAAGTAATAAAAAGAATAGAAAA
>CAZZGN010000045.1:0-9585 GCA_964654165.1 uncultured Methanosarcinales archaeon
TTTTAAAAAAGCCTTGTCAGCGTGCTTATTTTGAGACCCAAATGGTGGATTCATGACAACAATATCCGTGGTGAATTGTACATCATCTATATCAACTTTAAGAATTGTGTAATTGCTTCCATCAAAATTTTCTTCGACGTTTTTTTTACAGATTTCTAGTGCTTTTTCGTCTTTATCTATGAATGCAACAGACTTTGCACCCAATAACAAGCAACCTAATCCCAAAACACCTGTGCCGCAGCCTAAATCAACTATTGTTTTTCCTTCAATATCTTTGTTCATATATGCTTTCCAGAGAACATCAGCGGCTATTTCTGAATCTGTGGGATATTGTTCAAGTTTAACATTAGGGTCTTCAAATTTCTTTAATTTTGAAATTTTGATCGCTAGTGATGATTTAGATAACATAATGTACAGAAATGTATCCTTGTTATTAAATCTTATCCATTAATCTTTCCGACTTATCCATACATATGTTCCATTGCGAAAAAACATACTTTTTCGAGAATAGAAATGTATTTAAACATGTGACTTTGCTTCAAAATGTTCGGGGTGATTGAAGGTTGTTCAAGATTTTTAAAAGTTTACTTTTTACAAATAGAAAGGTTGTCGACGATAAAAGCCTTAAAAATTCTTTTAAAAAAATCAAAAATGAATTTGATGAACACCTAGATACAATCAATCAAAATACAAATGAAATACAGGCAAATTATGAATATGTCTGTGAGCTTGATTCTAAGATGGATAAAATAATGCAACGTCTTGATGAAATTCAGATGGGCATGTCTAATAAGGAACCTGTAAAATCTTTTAATTTAGAAGAGCCTATTAGTGATTTAACAAAAAGAGAGCAGGAAGTTTTTATGGTTTTGTACACAAATGAGTCAGGAAATCTCACTTATTCTGATATAGCGAGGAGATTGGGCTTGAAAGAGGACATGGTGAGGAATTATATTTCCGGATTGAGTTCAAAAGGTGTTCCAATATTGAAGAAATTTGTATCGAATAAAGTGTTTTTGATGCTTGATCATTCTTTTAAAGATTTTCAAACAAAGGAGAATGTTCTCCAAATAAACGAAAACCTCGCTAAACAGTTCGTTTGATTTGCATATACCCTGGTTTATATTCACGTTGGTTGTAGAAGAAAGTATTAACAGGGTTATAATTTAAATCAATAGTATTGTTTTCTATTTTGAATGGGTCTGAATCATTGTTTTTTAAATGATTGTTCTCACTTTTTGAAGGGCCTATGTACGAATTTACTACGAAAAATACTGGCAACAGCATATTCATAGTTATTCCTGCTATCAGTGCATTCATCTCATCTTTTGAAAGTTTCATTTTATGAAGGGAAGAAGAGGATATTAATATTATTTTTCTAAATACTCTTGTTTAATGCTTTAATCCTCACTTTTCTCTTAGTTTCTTATAAAAATCTATTGGAAAACACGTGTAAATTCTTATCTTCTGAAAAAAGCTTAAAATTAAGTTTATCGTCTATTTCCCCTTATCTTATCCTCATTTTTTATTAATTTCTATATGGTAAATATTAAAACAATTTTTTTTCATTTTTGTCGATATTATACATTAATAGATTATCTAATTTTATTAGTTAGTAATAATACAGAATGTATATTGTTATAATCACTTACAATTAAAATCCCGACAAAATATTTTTGAAACATTTCAAATTTTTTAAAATTCACATTTTATGGACGAGAAACTTAAAATATTTAAGCAAAAGTGAGAAATAATAAGCGTTATTCTTCTTTTGATTTTTTACTTATTTTCTCATTTTTAATCACTTTTTGAAGCTCTAAAATGTATTTTTGAGTAAAATCTAAGTTATTATTGATCCTAGCTCGAGCTTTTTCAAAAGCAGCCTCCAAATTAGGTCCGTTTAGACGATAACCAACCACTACTTTATCTGTTTTGTCGATGTAACTGGCTTTGTGAATGAAGTCGATTAAAAGCCATCTTTTTAGGTAATCATACATCGTTTGTCGAGTAATTCCTGCAAAAGTAGCCATTTCTTCAACAGTCATAATTGAAGCAGTTGGTGACTTTTCCTTGCCTGCTAATTTTGATCGTTCATAAAGCTCAATAAAGACGTGAAACATCTTTTCTGTGGATCCTGTTTTTCTTGGCATTAAACCAATTCTCTCGACGATAACTTTAGCCAATTCTTCAGAATCTGCGTTTATATTCGGTTCTTCATTAGTGAGGATAATTTTTTCCATTTTAAGGATTGTATGGACGAATATATATTTATATTTTTGTATTATGCCGACACTATTCGGGATTAAATTTTATTCGGGCTTACTTTTTACTCATTTTGATTAAAAGTTTTTAGCGAAAATGCCAAAAATGGCTTATTTTGAACCTTTTTCGGATCACTCACCCATCAGCATGGTTTTTTGGCGTTTTACCCTCTATTTTTACGATTAAAGGTTTTAATTAACGAATTATTTGGCATTATCCCGAATAAACCATGTATGGGGGAACCCCTAATTTCTGGTATTATCCCGACTATCCGGCATTATCCCGACAAAGGGGGTAAATTTGGAGATTATCCCGAATGATAAGGTTATTTTCGGCTATGCGAAGAAGCCCCCTTCATGAGTTCAAATATGCTAAAAATAGACGATTTTGGGGGGTTTTCTAGCTTGTTTTGGGATAATTCCGAACGCTAAAAAGTTTTAAATTTTTTATAGAAAAAACGATCAATAACTTGCTCTTAATGCCTTCTCTTCTTCTAAAAGTCTCACTTTTTCCTTTAATTCCTTAAGTTCGACGATAACTTCTCTCTGTCTTAAGTCGAAATAATGGTTCCATTCAGCTTCTTTTTCTTTGAAATCTTCCATGTCGTCTTTTACCTTTGAGAAGGAGGTTTTTACTATATCCATGTCTGCTTTTATCCTCGAGAAACTTTGTGTGACGTTGTCTTTGAATGCCATTTTATTACTTAGCAGTAAGGATAAGCATCTATATAAATATTTCTTTCTTCTATTATCTATATCTGTATATATTCTTTAATTAATATTTTTTATATACATTATTTTATATCATCTTTAATGTAATATAGATATTACAAAACAATATTCAACTTTTATTAATTTCAATATAGAAAAAAATTAGAGAGATATCAAAAAAGTGAGAGTTCATTTCAGCTTTTAGAGGAATCTCTAAATATTTAGAAGTCTTGAAGCAAAAATAGGCTATTTTTTGTGAAATTGCGAGAAAAAGATTGTAGGAAATCTCTTTAAGCATGAAGTGAGACTTAACCCACATAATTCATCGTTTTTTTATTAGCTTCTTTCTCTGTATTTGTGCTATTTTGCAGTATACTTTTTAATTTTTTCTCAAATACTTTAGCCTGCTCTAATAGAGGGGTATAGTCGATATCAAGACCAACATATTTGTCTAAAGCCTCAATTATTTTTGCTGCACCTTTGCTGTCTGGCAGTTCAGAATGTGTTTCTGCAAACAAACAAACAGTTTCTTTTTTCACTTTGAGAAGTATGCTTGATGTAACTCCTATCACTATTCCTTCACTTAAAGGCTTAAACCCCATTTTAATCATTTTTTGCTTTTTTTCGTTGTTATTTGTGAAAAAATAAACTTTTGATTCTTCTTCTTTTGTCTGTGATGCAACACCCTCTATGTCAATTATTTCATAAGGATCTAAGCGGTTCATGACTTCATTTATCTCGTCTGCTATCTCCCATTCTAATCCTTGTGTCGCCACCATCCCCCTTATGATTACCATATTATATTTTTCATTATAGTAAATTCCTATTGGATCTATCATTTCACCGTTATGGATTGCTAAGGTCGTAGGAAGGCCTTTAAAGAGTATCTTACCTATTTGTCTTGTTTCAAGATGTTCCAATAAAAACTCAGTTGTTATAGTGCCTATCAACCCGAATCCAGGGAAGCCAATTACAACTCTAGATTTTTGAGGGTACTCATATAATTCCATAGATGTTATTTTTATCGTCGGGAGTTTATTTAATTTGTTTATTTTTGGAGAGTGGTTATAATTAAATAGGATGGCTACATACCTTCTTCATATGAGGAGAAGAATACAAACTTATCTTGTAATCCCTTTTGTTTTGGCTGCTCTGTCAGTGAATGGACAGTTTTTGAAGTTGGACTCTACTGAAAGAAAGATTCTTGATGAGATTAAGACCGTGGCTCCGCATTATATGATTCAAAATAAGGAAAACATAATAAAAGAAATTGAAGATGTATGCAGAATAAAGATTGATGAAGTTAATATTAAACTCGGTGATGTAGACTACGCCGGGCTCTATGAAGGGGTAAAGGATGGGGTATTTTCTGATACAATTGTTATAGACACAAATTACTTTTTTTATACATACTCAGCATTGTCTTTTAATTCACCCTTAAATGAAGAGCTATCAAGAAAATTAGTTTTTTTGACAAGTGCAAGAGGAACACTCATTCATGAAATTGGGCATGATTACACATATCAAAAAATGTATGAGCTTTTGCATAAGGGGACCCTGCACAAATCACACGCTAAATCATTGAAGAATGGGATGTATGGAAAAAGAGATACAAAAGATCTTTTGAGGATAAGAGTTGCGCTTATTAATGAAGGAATTGCAAGATACTTTGAGGATGAAATGAAAGAACTACCTCAAGAATATATTTCTGAATGGCCTATTAGAAAAGAAGATTTTTATCTAAGTCCTTTTGGAGATCCGGTTTATTCACATGGATTTATACTTCTTAAACCAATTTTGGATGAGTTCGGTGTTGAAAAAGGCATTGAAAAAATACTTGAAAATTTGATAATTACAAAAAAAGAATTATTGAAACCAGGGGATTATATTAAAAGAATTTTAAACAGTGAATAAATCAATGTATACAAACAGAAGGAGGTATTTGGATATCTCATACAGAAGATCAGTTGAAAGGATTCAATGGTCTTAACAAAACACAAATACCTCTCCAAAAAGTATATATAGGCAGAAATCCAGGGAAGGAAGATACTCAAGGATTAGTTGATGTTTACACAACAGATTTAAGAAAAATAGAATATCAACAACTAAAACGAAAATGAACTGGATAAAACGTTGGGCTGGAAGTTATACTTTTATTTCCTGCTCCTATTGGGGCAGGCAGTATTCTTTTAGTTTGAAAAAAAGTTTAGGAGAAGGTTTCGATAGATGTAAATTTATTCATGAAAAAGGTGTTGTTATATTTCTTCTTCCTCAAGATGAATTTGAAAAATTCGGAAAAGCGATGGCAAAAAAGGTTGATAACAATGAACATAAACCATTACTTGAAGAACTAAAAAATAACACAGATAAATTAAATGAAATAATGAATAATCTTGAAGGAAAAATCCCTAGTTTAGAAGATTACAATAATTTTTTAAAATACTTTGAAAAACATCTTGCATTACATAATTTTATGAAAAAAACAGTTGATTTTCTTTCAGATGAAAAATTAGAAGAAGTTATGGATGATTTTAAAGAAGCTCGTTTATATTCAGAACCAATCTACAGCAGAACTGAGAAATTCTTCAGAGAATTTGCTAAAGCAGTTTCTAAAAAGGAAAACATAGATGAAAATTATTTAACTTGTCTAACTCAAGATGAATTAGAAGGTTATATAGAAAATAACAGTTTACCAAATGTTTCAGATCTAGAAAAAAGATACAATGGTTGTGTTTTAAATTTTGAAAATGAGAAGTTAGAAATTGATTTTAATGTCGACGAAATAAAAAATTCTTTATCAAATAAAGGAGAGATAGTTGGAGTAGTTGCTTATCCTGGAAAAGTTAAAGGCATTTGCAGGATAATTAAAGACCCGCACAATGTTAAAGTTTTCAATGAAGGAGACATACTAATTACAGGTATGACAAGACCCGAGTTTCTTCCTTTAGTAGAAAAAGCATCAGCAATTGTAACAGATGTTGGTGGAAAATTATGCCACGCAGCAATATCTGCAAGAGAATTTAAAATTCCATGTATTATTGGAACGGAAAATGCAACATCCTTACTTAAAGACGGAGATTTAATTGAAGTCGATGCTGATAATGGCAAAGTAGAAATTTTCTAGCGAAACCTTTATAAAACAACTATCAATCCTTTGATTTAGATGTATAAGAAGCCAAATAAAAAAAGTAATGATGTCCCTGAGGATGGGATTATAAGAGTTAAGCTTCCAAGAGGCAATCAAACTTTAGGAATTCTTGAACAACGTTTAGGCGGAAGTAGAATGAGGGTTAAATGCTTAGATGGGAAAACAAGAATTTGTCGTATACCGGGAAGAATGAAAAGATTTCTTTGGGTCAGAGATGGAGATATAGTTCTTGTCGAACCTTGGGAATTAGGTGGAGATGAAAAAGGAGATGTGCTTTTCAAATACAAAAGAAACCAAGTTGATGTCTTGAGGAAGAAAGGTTACTTAAGAGGACTTGAAGATATGGACGAATTCTGATTACTGTAAAAATAAATCTCTATTTGCTCATAAGTTTTTCCTGTTTTTTGTTCGTCATATATCTCCAAGCTGTTGAATCCATGTCTTTTTAGATTTCGTCCAGTGAATGTTTTAAAGATTGCGTCTTTAAGTAATATCCCTCTCATTAAATCTAGATTTAGTTGTTTTAAATTGTCAGATTCTTTTAACCATGCAGTATGTATCTTATTTAAATTGGGTGTTTTTTCTAGTAATTTATCAATTACTTTGTATCCACAAGCTGAAGAATTTGATAAATCAATATCTAATTGGCCTTCATCACCAATTATTGCTAAAATTCCTTCATTTATGTCTTCTTCTTTATAGTCTGGAGATTGAGTCTTCTTTTTTAAATAATTGGAATATTTTGGATTAATATAGCACGTCCATATATCGGGATCACTATCGGTTTTTAATGCAATTAAATAATCATCAAACTTAATCTTAATTATCTTTGGGAATATTGTTTGTGTTTGAATCATTCGTTCTGGTAGGTAATATTCTTTTTTATAGATTACTACTCTGGAATAGAAATGTTTAAATATGTCCTTTCCCAAAATGTTTGCTGAGGTGTGACTTATGGTTCAAAAAGGTTATTATTCAGTACTGTTTTTAACGGTTATTAACTTCCTATCTCTTGTGTGGATATTATCTCATATTAATCTCAAAGTTTATGTAACTGAAGTAATTATAGTGTTTGCATTTCTTTTACTGTCAGCTGTAATGCTTTTCCTGTTATCAAGAAGAAATAAAGGATTTGGTTGGTCTTTCGCGTTGTTCTTTTTTTCACTTAATTTGATGAATGTGGTTTATGTGTTTTTCTTTACTAAATCGATGTTGCTTATTGTTTATGCTATAAGCAGTGTATTGGGTTTTATACTTTCCATGTATAAGCTGGATTATGCAGCAACAAAGGTCAAAATAAGGAAAGTAAAAAAACCGAAAATTATTGTTCAGGATTTGAAGCCGAAGAAGAGATCTGTAAAAAAGAAAGCTAAGAAAAAAGTTAAAAAGAAAAAGGATTCAAAGAAGAGAAAAAAATAATTTTATTTTTTCTTTATTGATATTATTATCCACATGATAATGCCTATTGTTACTGCCGCATCTGCAATATTAAAAACAGGCCATATTGATATTTTTATGAAATCCCTAACAAAACCAAAAAAAATTCTATCTATCAAATTTCCTAACGCACCCCCTATTATAAGGGCCATTGCAATATTGAATTTTTGAGGAATTTTGTCAAGGTAGTAGAGAAATAAACCTATTACCATGATTGATATAAAGATCAATGGTGTTGTGGAGTTTTTCATGATTCCAAAAGCAGCACCAGTATTCGTTATATTTACAATTTCAAAAAAAGGAAGTAATTTGAAATGAATATTATTGCTGTGAATAATCCATTTTGTCACGAGATCTATAACGAGAATTGCTAGAGAAATTATACCTATCAGAAAAAGTCTTTTTTTCATACTACCATCTCGGTGTATATCTTCTTACGGGTCCTTCTTCTTTTCTTGCCATGTTTTCTATGTTCATTAATCTTTGGTTCATACTTTCAAGTTCTGCTTTAAGAGAATCAATTTTTGTAGAAACAAGCTCTATATTTTTGTTCAAGAGTTCTGAATTCACATTTGATTGTTGTGGTTGGGGAGATTGTTTAGCTTCGAAAGGTTTTGAAGGATTGAAGTCAGGATGAACACTAAGAGGATCTGGTTCATTCTTATCATCAAGAAAAGGATTATTCACTTGTTGAGGATCAGAAATGTCTTGTCCGTTATCAAAAGGATCTTTAGAAAAATCATCGTTTGGAATATCATCCTTTTTCCAGAATGCGAGTTTATCCATCATACCCATATTAACACCTCTTTCTGGTCTTATGTTTTATGAGTTATATAAGGTTTTTGATTTTTATTTTGAGAATTCGTCAAGTTCTTTAATATAATCAATATGTTTACAATTCTTGTTATCTTTTTTGCTAAATATGAAGCTTCGACACCTACATGTGTAGATCACCTCGTCTCTTACCTTCTTCCAGGAAAGAAGATAATCAAGAGCTTCTTCAGTAAAACTTGGAATTGTTATTTCGACCTTAGTTCTTTCTTCTACTTCTGGAATTGCCCCATTTTTAATTTTTGCATATAGATTTCTTAAATCTTGCGCAGTATCTTGAACAGGTGCATCTTCCGGAATTTGTGTAAGTGTGTTTTTCAATATAGCCCTTACTTCTTCGCCGGATTTATTTGTTATTCTATTTTCTAATCCTTTTGCAAATACTCCAAGAAAATGTCTTGCAATTTCTTCATCTTGTCTTTCAGTTTCTACATTTGGAAGAGAAACAAAATCCGCTAAAAGAAGTTTTCCATCATAATTAAATCTAAATTTGGAGGCTTTTTTCATTTTTCCATGCCCCACAATTTCTGTTATTGAATTGGCAAAACCAAATTTAGTTTTTGCATTACTTGTAGTATGTCTTTGAGGTTGAAGTGTAAAGAAATTTAAATTTTCTACGAGTAAAGGATTTTTTATTGTTTTTGATCTTTCTGAGTATGGATTGTTTAATTCATCAAACCTTCTGAAAAAAACACCACCCCATTTGTAAACTTTAATCATTTCTTTTAATCTTGTAGACTGAGGTTGATAGTAAACAGGAAATCCATCAGACAGTATATTTGCCCAATAGTTTTCAATATCTTTTAGAATTCTGAAGTTGTTCCTTTCTTTTGCTGAATAAAGTGAGAGTGATTTTCTGGCGAATGCAGCTTGTTTATGGTAGTTTGCAGTTTTTTCTCTTTCTTCTTCAAGTAAAAATCTCCTAAACAAAGGACCTTGTGTTGATTCGTCTGAAGAGTTGATGTATCTGAAAAGCATGTTTGCAACATAAATATCATTCATCGATGCTTGTTCAATTTTTTTTGCAAATAAAGGTCCATCCATAACATCAGGATGAGTTAATATGAGGAACTGGGTTCTTTCTCCTTCAAGAACAAATTCAGGTTTTATTTCACAGTAAATATGTCTTTTTGTATCTTGTCTCAATGGAGATCTTGTGGGAAGATTTTTGAAGTTGTACCCAGGATCAATTACTCT
>CAZZGN010000046.1:0-9575 GCA_964654165.1 uncultured Methanosarcinales archaeon
AAGCATCTGTTAAACCATTAACTAAAGGTGCTTCTGGTCCAATTATAACAAAATCTATTTCATTTTCCTTGACAAAGTTTACAATAACTCCATTATCCATTATATCTAAAGAAACACATTCAGCTATCTTTGCAATACCAGGATTTCCTGGAATAGCATACATCTTATCTAAATTCTTGCTTTCATTTACTTTCAAGGCTATTGCATGCTCTCTTCCACCTGAACCAATAATCAATATTTTCATTTTTTTCCATTTCTGTTGTTTATATTATCAAAACTTATGAGTTCTTTTTGCCTTTTCGATATTGGGCATGGGTAATTGCCGTCTAAACAAGCAGTACAAAGTGGCCTTTTTATGACCTCTTTTAAATCTTCAATTGTTCCATAAATAAGTTCATCAGCCCCAATATGTTCCCTGATTTCATCTACAGATTTGTTTGCAGCTATCAGTTCACTTTTTGTAGGAAAATCAACACCATAAAAACAAGGACTTATTATTGGCGGACAAGTCGAAACAAAAGTAATTTTTTTTGGATTTGCTTTTTTTAAGATACTAATAATCTTTTTTGAAGTTGTACCTCTAACAATGCTGTCATCCACCACCACAATATTTTTCCCTTCAATCGCGCTAATAACTGGGTTTAATTTAATAGAAACCATCTGTTCTCTCATTTCTTGAGAGGGCATAATGAATGTTCGTCCAATATATCTGTTTTTTATCAAGCCCTCTCTATATTTTGTATCTAAATTATCTGCAACTGATATAGCACATGTTCTTGCAGTATCTGGTACAGGAATTACAACTTCAGCATCTTCTTTTTTTATTCTCTTGGATAATGCTTCTCCTAATCTCAATCTTGCATTGTAAACAGCTCTTTTTTCTATCATACTGTCGGGACGTGCAAAGTAAATCCATTCAAACATACAATGTGCTCTCATTTTTTGAATAATAACCTTGCTTTCAACTTTCATATTCTTTTTAATGAGTATTGCTTCCCCTGGTTCAACATCTTTAACATAATCATATCCTAATGTTTGCAGAACAACAGATTCAGACGCAAAAATATATGAGTCCTTCTTTTTCCCCATGACTAAAGGCCTTATCCCTCTTGGATCTCTTATAGCAAACAACCCTTCGTCACCTATTGTACCAACAATAGAGTATGAACCTTTTACCTTTTCAAGGACTTTTTGTGATGCATGAAAAAAATCATTATTCGTTTCATAATCCTTGGAAAAAATTTGAAGAATTGTTTCAACATCAACATCTGTTGTTAAGAAAGTTCCATTTCTCTTTAATTCTTTTTCAAGGTCAAAATGGTTTGTAACATTACCATTATGGGCCATAGTAATCTTTTTAGAAGAATTAACAAATAACGGCTGGGAATCAACATTTTCATTGCTCCCAACAGTTGGATAACGTGTATGTCCAATTCCTTTTTTACCTAATAACAATTCAGGATTTGTATTTTCGAAAAGTCTGTTAACACCACCCTTTTCTCTTCTTATGCTGACTTTATTATCTTTCGATGTAATTATTCCACAGGCATCTTGGCCTCTGTGCTGTAAGGACATAAGTCCAAGAAGCAAACTTTCTCCAACTTCTTTTTCTTTATCAATTATACCTATTACGCCACACATGCCTAAACCCCCTAAATCTGCGTTTGTGTTGATTATTTATAAACTTATCTGCTATGCTTGAAATGCCTAATATTCGTCATAACCATGAAGATATCCTTTTCGTTTATCAAATCTATAACTTCTTTATCGTTTTTACTTCCACCGGGCTGGATGATTCCGGAAATCCCTTCCTGAATAGCAGCCAAAGGTCCATCAGCTTTTGGAAAAAAAGCATCACTAGCCAATACACTTCCTTTAATATCGAAACCAGCTTGTTTTGCTTTCATTATCGCAATTTTGACTGAATCAATTCTTGACATCTGTCCAACTCCTAGGCCAATACATTGTTTACTGTTTGCTAATACAATTGCATTTGAATTACAATGTTTAACAATTTTAAATCCTAGTTCACATGCTTTCAACTGTTCTTGTGTAGGTTTTCTTTCTGAAACTGTTTCTAATTTATCGTACATTTTTGAATTATAATCTTGAACAATTATTCCACCAATTACAGAATTAATCATAATTTCATTTTTATCGTAATTATCTAAAATTTTTGTAACATCAAATATTCTTCTCCTTTCATCTTTTTCAGTTAAAAGTTTCACAACACCTTCTTCAAATCCTTTAGCTAGTATAACTTCCAGATACTTTTTCCCAATCTTTTCTGCATCTTTTAAAGTTAATTTAACATTCGTTACATATATTCCGCCAAATCTACTTATTTGATCTGTTTCACATGCAAGATCGAATGCATCTTCACCAATTCCAACGCCACATGGATTGCCGTGCTTCATTATGATATCAGTTCTTTCATCTCCAAAATCTAATATCATTGAAACTGCAGCATTCATATCTGCAATATTGTTATAAGAAGGAACTTTTCCTGCATTTAATATTTCAGCATCAAAAATACTTACACTTCCTTTCTTTTTATACCCTGCAGATTTATTTTGATGTGGATTTTCTCCATATCTAAAATCATAATCTATTTTTTCAAAAACAGGTGAGAATGTTTTTGGCAATTCCTCAGAGTATTTTCTTTCTAAGAAAAAAGATGAATTTAAAAAATCAGCAACAGCCTTCCTATAATCTGCAGTTTTCCTAGAAGCTTCTGCGACTAATTTTTTTACAAGTTCTTCAGTAATATCTCCTGAATTTAAGGCACTTATAACTTCTTCGTACTGAGAAGGGTCAGAAATTATTAATTTTCCATTTCTGTGGTTTTTTATTGCACTCCAAGTCATAGTTGGTCCGCCAATATCAATATTTTCAATTAACATTGGGATAAGTTCATCTTCTGTTTTTTCTTTATTTTTAATTAAATTTATTGCCTCTTCAACCTTTTTCTCAAAAGGATAGAAATTACAAACAACTATATCAATTATTTTTATATTTTCAATTTCTTTTTTATGAAGTTCCTTATCAGCTAGCAAACCACCATGAACAGCTCTTCCTAAAGTTTTAATTCTACCATCTAAAATTTCTTTTTCTCCAGAGAACTCTGAGATTTCCATGGCTTCTATCTTGTTTTCTTTTAGAAGTTTGTATGTTCCGCCAGTTGAAATGATTTTATAGCCAGCTTTAACTATTGATTCTGCTAGTTCTAATAATCCATTTTTATCCGAAACTGAAATTAATGCATATTTTTCCATTTTTATTCGTACTCTATTGTTGCTGGCGGTTTAGAGCTTACATCATATAACACTCTATTAATCCCTTTTACTTCGTTCATAATCCTTGTAGAGATTCTGCCCAAGATTTTATGATCCATTTTATACCAATCTGCAGTCATTCCATCTCTTGATGTAACTGCTCTTAATGTAATTATATATTCATAAGATTTTTCATCGCCCATGACTCCGACACTTCTTACTGGAAGTATTGCAACTAAGGCTTGCCAAATCTCATCGTAAATATTATTATTCCATAATTCTTCGATAAATATCTTGTCAGCTTTTCTTAATAGAGAAAGTTTCTCATCAGTAACTTCTCCAATTATCCTAACTCCCAAGCCTGGACCGGGGAATGGGTGGCGTTTGTACATTCTTTCTGGAATTTTCAATTCTTTTGCTATTTCTCTTACTTCATCTTTGAAAAGAAATTTGAAAGGTTCAATTAATTTTAAATTAAGTTTATCTGGCAGACCGCCAACATTGTGATGTGATTTTATTTTATCAGAGCTTCCAAATATTGGTACTGACTCAACAACATCAGGATATAAAGTTCCCTGGAAAAGAAATTTTGCATTTTTTATCTTTTCAGCTTCCCTTTCAAACACATCGATGAATGTTTTACCAATTGCTTTTCTTTTTTCTTCTGGATCTTCAATGTTTTCTAAATTATTTAAAAATTCTTCAGAAGCATCAACATAATTCAATTCAACATTTACATCTTTAAAAGATTTAATAACTTCTTCAACTTCCCCTTCCCTTAATAATCCGTTATTTATGAAAATTGGAATGAAATTCTTCCCCAAAGCTTTTCCTAACAGGAATGCTCCTGTTGTTGAATCAACTCCACCAGAAACACCACCTATGACTACATTATCTCCAACTTCTTCTTTTATCTTGTTTATTTCATCTTCAATGAAAGAAGACATTTTCCAGTTTTTTTCACAATTACATATATCTAGGAAGTTTCCTAATATTTCTCTTCCATTTTCTGTGTGATCTGCTTCAGGATGGAATTGTACGGCATAAATATTGTCTTTCATCATGGCCGCAGGATGATTATCCGAAGAAGCTAGCAATTCAAATCCAGAGGGTAATTTATTGATGGCATCACCATGGCTCATCCATACTGTATTGCCGCTCGAAATCCCTTTAAGAAGTTTAGAATCTTTAATAATGTCAATTTTTGTCCTTCCATATTCTCTATTGTCTTGTCTTTCAATATTTCCATCCATCATTAAGGTTATTAACTGCATGCCGTAGCAAATTCCTAAAACTGGTTTTCCAAGTTTTAAGATATCTTCATTAATCCTTGGAGAACCTTCATCATGTACGCTTGAAGGACCACCTGATATTATGATGCCTTTAACATTATCATCAATTTTACGAATAGAATTATACGCTTTAATCTCACAATAGACATTCTTTTCTCTTATTCTTCTAGCTATATTTTGCGTTAATTGAGAGCCGCAATCTATAATTAATATCATATCCCCCATTTAAGAAGAAACAAACTGGTTGTTTATAAAGGTTGCTGTGTTATTATTTGCTATACTGAAAATAAAAAACCAATCTCAACCATAATCACATTTTTCCACTAAATCTTTAAATATAGTTTCCTTATACCCCTCCCTATGCCAGAAACAGCAGTCTTAGGCCCTAAAATATCACATCAAACAGAGGAATCTGAGAATAAATCAAGTATAATGATTCTCAACCATTTTAAAGACAGCAAATCTATAATGTTTGTTCTTGCCTATTTTAATTTAGAAAATCTTAATTTAGAATACTCAGAAAAGAACAAAGACAATACTTTCGGATATGTCAAGGATGACTTCCTGGTTGTAGGGACGAGGGCAGCAGTTTTTAATAATACTATTCTTAAGATAGAATCAAGATGTTGGAGATTCAGAGATGCGTTCTACATAGTTCCTGGGAAGAATTCCTATAGTGGAAAATATTATTCTCTTCTCATGGATAAAGATGCGACATTTGTAACTGCAGCTTCAAGGGATTACTTCTTACCTTTCTTTGTAGGTGATACTGTTCCAATGTTGGATGTCTTACTTAGTATGGATGCTCCTCTTGATACAGGAACAAAACTTATAAGGAAACTTGAGTCTCTTGTGGAAAGGCCTTTTGAACAGATTGAATCTCATTTTAAGCTTCCAGAAAACCTTAGAAAATATGATTTACTTAGGTTGGAAGGCTAGCTTTCTTAATCTTTTACAACACCACTCTTACTCGCTAAAGACCATTTATAAAACAGCAAGATTTATAAACCATCTCTTAATCTCCTTTATATGGGCATGCAGGAGTTGGGGGGAAATGGATTATAAGCTAAATGAAGGTACAGTTGAATTCTTTGAGACTATGCATAAGGAAGGTATGGACTTAACTTTTGACGACTTATTGTTAAAACCAAGATACTCAGAAATTCTTCCAAAAGACACCGAAGTCACAGGCCATTTCTCAAGAAATATCCCATTAAAAAATGCAGTAGCTTCATCAGCTATGGATACAGTAACAGAAGCTAAATTAGCCATTGCAATAGCAATGTGTGGTGGTATTGGTGTAATCCATAAAAATATGCTTCCGGAAGACCAAAGAGAAGAAGTAAGAAAAGTCAAAAACATGCTTCACGGAAAGATTGAAGCGCCTGTAACTTTCACACAAGAAGCAACTTTGGGTGAAACCAGAGAAATAATGAAAGAAAGGAATTATTCTTTCAATACATTCCCAGTTTTAGAAAAAAATAAACTTGTAGGCTTACTAACAAACAATGTTTTCAAATTTACAAAAGATGATTCTAAAAAAATAAAGGACGTGATGGTCAAAAACCTAATAACAGCAAAAGAAACAACGACTATAGATGAAGCATACAATATAATGCTAAAAGACCACAAAGGCGTCTTACCTTTAGTTGATGAAGATAATAATTTCAAAGGCATGTACATATTTTCAGATGTAGACAATATAGTCAATGGAGCAAGATTAAATCATAATGTTGACAAAAAAGGTCGATTAAGAGTCGCAGCTTCTGTTGGTGTAACGTACAACAATGAGATTGAATGGGAAAGAGTAGATGCTTTAGTGAGTGAAAATGTTGATGCAGTAGTTATAGACACTGCTCATGGTCATACTAAAGGAGTTATAGAAACTGTGAAACAAATAAAGAAAAAATATCCTAATTTAGACGTTGTTGCAGGCAATGTATCAACTGCAGAAGCAACTAGAAAATTAATAGAAGCAGGAGCTGATGGGATAAAAGTAGGCCAGGGTCCTGGTTCTATATGCACGACAAGAATAGTCACTGGTTCAGGAGCTGCACAAGTTAGTGCCATTTTTAATTGTGCAAATGCAGCTAACGGTAAAGTACCAATAATTGCTGACGGCGGAATTAGATATTCAGGAGACATAGTTAAAGCATTTGCAGCTGGTGCAACTTGTGTGATGATGGGAAGTATTTTTGCTTCTTGTATCGAAGCACCTGGAGAAACTGTAAAAATTCATGGAGTTGATTATAGAGTTTACAGAGGGATGGGATCTCCAAGTGCTATGAAAAACTGGAAGGGAAGCAGAGAAAGATATGGTCATAAAGAAATTGACAGTAAAACGGTTGCAGAGGGCATCGAAGGAAAGGTTCTGATTAAAGGACCTTTAGAATTTGTTTTCAATCAACTCATTGGTGGTGTGAAATCTGGATTAGGTAACAGTGGAGCTAAAGACGTACAAGAACTACAGAAAAAAGCAAAATTCAGAAGAGTTTCACCATCAGGATTAAATGAATCTCATCCTCATGATATTAATTTTATGGAAGATTCACCAAATTATCAAAGCGGAAGATAGGAGGAATAATAATGCAGACTTTAGTTGCAGTGATAGGGCTCCAGTTTGGAGATGAAGGCAAGGGGAAAATTGTTGACAAAATTGTTGCGGAAGCACAAAAAAACAATAAGACGGTTGTTGTAAGATTTCAGGGTGGCACGAATGCAGGCCACACAATATATGCAAAAGACAAGGATAATAATCTTGTAGAATTCATAACTCATGCGGCTCCAACAGGTTTAGCAACAAATGCTGACATCGCTATTGGGCCTAGTGTCGCTTTTGATCCTGAAAGATTTGTAGAAGAATTAACAAAAGCAAGAGAACTTTTCAATTACACAGGAAGAATAATGATTTCTGAAAGAACAGGTATGCTTTTAGATTACCATAGAAAATTAGATGCATGGAAAGAAACGAAAGCAAAAAACATAGGCACAACAAAATCAGGTATAGGGCCTTTCTATAAAGACAATGCAGACAGATTAACAAGAATAACGTTCTATGATTATGTATCAGAACATTTCCCAGAAAAACTAAAAGAAGTTTTGGAAATGAAAAAATCAGATCTTTTAGGAGCAAAAATAACAGAAGATATTGATGCTTATCATAAAGAACTTTTGACAGCCCACGAAAAAATCAGAAAAGAACTCAAACAATACATAGAAATATTAGAATACAGGATGAGAGAATACTTAGACAAAGGTTATAACATAATCATAGAGGGTGCCCAAGGAACAAATTTAGACAATGATATGGGCACAATTCCAGACGTTACATCTTCTCATTTACTAGCACCACACGCATTCCCTACTCTTGGTTTGCCTAGAAAATTATTCAAAATTATTGGAATAGAAAAAATATACCCAACAAGAGTCGGTAATGGAAAGCTTCCAACTTTAGAAGAAGATGTATTCGGACCAAAAGTCGTAAAAAATGCAGGAGAATTCGGAGCAACAACAGGAAGAGAGAGAAGAGTTGGCTATCCGGATTGGGCATTAGTAAAACGATCCGTAATGTTGAATGACTGCGATGGAATAATCATGACAAGAACTGATTGCTTGCAGAATATGGATATAAAAGCAGGGATTGGTTACGTAATAAAAGGAGAAAAAACAGAAGAACTTCCTTTAGATTTATCATTAATTGAAAAACCTATTTTTTTAGATAAAACATTTTCATGGATATTATGGAAAGGGCATGAAGATCTCTCAAATCCATTAGAAATGGATGCTTTGCTAAAAGAACAAAGAACAAATTATGTCAAAAATGGATTTGATTCATTACCTGAAGGATTGAAAGATTATGTTAAGGAACACGACAAATTTGTTGGATGCCCAATAATCGGAATATCTCTAGGACCCGGAAGAGACGAAACAGTCGATATAAAATGAAATGTAGGATAGAAGTGGAATCAAAGGAAAAAGATTCTGAAGCAGTGTCTTTTGAAAATAAAATTAAAGAACTAGGTTACGACACATCAATTAGAACCTGTTTTGTTTACACAATAGATTATGATTTTAATGAAGATGAAATTACTTCAATAGCAAATTCCCTTCATAACCCAACATTCCAAAATTTTAGAATAAACAAGATTCACAATAGACCTTTTGATTATGCATTAGAACTAGGTTTTCTTCCAGGTGTAACAGACAATGTTGCAAACACAACAACCGAAATAATAGACGACTTATTAAAAATTAAATTAGGCTTAAGCAAAGTTTTCACATCAAAACTCATATTCATAAGAGGGAAAAACCTAAAAGAAGAAGATATAAAAAAAATTGCAGAAGAATTTATCAATATTCTAATAGAACGTTACCATATCAAAACTGAAGAACAATACAAAAAAGATAATGGGATGGATTTTATTGTTCCCTTAGTAAAAATAGTTGAAGAACCAAAAGTTATAGAAATAAATTTAGACATTCCAGAAGAAGAATTAACTGAGTTAGGGAAAAAAGGAATCCTAGACCCGAAAACTAATGAAAGACGTGGTCCATTAGCTTTAAGTTTAGATTATTTGAATGCAATTAAGAATTATTTCAAAAAAGAAAACCGCAATCCAACTGATATTGAATTAGAAACAATCGCTCAAACATGGAGCGAACATTGTAAACATACTATTTTTGCTTCACAATTAGACGACATAAAAGAAGGTATATTCAAAAAATTCATAGTAGGTGCAACAGAAAAAATAAGAAAAGAATTGGGCAATAAAGATTTCAGTATATCAGTTTTCAAAGACAATTCAGGATCAATAATTTTTGATGATGATTATATGGTAACAGATAAAGCTGAAACTCACAACTCCCCATCCGCTTTAGATCCATTCGGAGGAGCAATAACAGGAATTGGTGGAGTTAATAGAGATACAATGGGTTTTGGGCTTGGAGCATTGCCAATAGCAAATAAATACGGATTTTGTTTAGGCTATCCAGAAGACAAGGAAGTTAT
>CAZZGN010000047.1:0-6467 GCA_964654165.1 uncultured Methanosarcinales archaeon
ACAGGCATTAAGAGAAAGAGTTAAGCCAATTCTTTTTATCAACAAAGTTGACAGACTGATTAAAGAACTGCAACTTACACCAGAAGCAATGCAGGCAAGATTTGTTAAAATTATCACTCACGTTAACAAATTGATTGATGATTTGTGTCCGCCTGAATTAAAGGGAAAGTGGCATGTTAAAGTTGAAGATGGAACTGTTTGTTTCGGAAGTGCATTCCATAACTGGGGTATGTCCGTTCCGTACATGCAGAAGAAAAGTATAAGCTTCAAAGAGATAATTGACGCATACACTGGCGAGGAAAGTTACAAAGAACTTGCAGAGAAAGCACCAGTACATGAAGTTGTACTTGATTCAGTTATTAAGCATCTTCCCAACCCTGTTACAGCTCAAAAATATAGAGTTCCAAAAATCTGGCATGGAGATCCTGAAAGTGAATTTGGAAAAAACCTTGCTACATGTAATCCTGATGGTGAAATGGCATTCGTTATAACAAAAATTGTTGTTGATCCACAAGCTGGAGAAATTGCAACTGGAAGATTATTTTCAGGAACAATGAGGAAAGGTACTGAAGTTTACCTAAATAACGATAAACAAAGAGGAAGAATTCAGCAAGTCTTTATTGCAAATGGAGCAAAGAGGGAAATAGTTGACAATGTTCCGGCTGGAAATATCATAGGTATTGTCGGACCGAAAGCATTTCCAGGTGAGACAATAACTGTTAATCCACAAGATCCTTTTGAAGCAATAAAGCATTTGTTCGACCCAGTCGTTACAAAAGCTATTGAAGCAAAAAATCCTGCTGACTTGCCAAAATTAGTTGAAGTTTTGAAACAAGTGGGCAAAGAAGATCCTTCAATTAAAGTAGAAATAAATGAAGAGACAGGAGAACATTTAATTTCAGGAATGGGTGAACTGCATTTAGAAATCATTGAAAACAGAATTATTTCTGAAAAACATATGCAAATTCAAACTTCTACACCAATTGTTGTTTACAGAGAAACAATTACAGGATTAAGCCCTCAAGAATCTGAAGGAAAGTCGCCAAATAAACACAATAAATTGTATTTTATTGCTGAACCAATACCAGATGCAATAAAAGAAGCAATCAAAAAAGGCGAAATACCAGAAGGTAGAGTTAAGAAAAAAGATCTTGTATTTAGGGATAAGTTTGTTGAATGTGGAATGGAAACAAAGGTTGCTGATAAGATTAAGGATGTCTTTAATGGTAATATCTTCTTAGAAAGAACAAGAGGAGAAGTCCATATTGGTGAGATTCTTGAAATGGTTCTTGATATGTTTGAAGATGTCATGAATGCAGGTCCATTAGCTAGAGAACCTGGTTTTGGAATGATGGTAAGTTTAATGGATACTAAATTGCACGAAGACGCTATTCATCGTGGACCAGCACAGATGTACCCTGCTGTTAGAGAGGGTATTAGAGGAGCACTTGCATCTGCTAAACCATTAATCTACGAACCTATCCAAACACTTCGTTTTGAAGCACCTGAAGAGTATATGGGTGAAATAAGTAAGTTAATCTCTAACAAAAGAGGTCAATTGCTTGATATGGAGCAAGAAGGAGTAATGGTTATTGTATTGGGTAAATTGCCTGTGGCAGAGATGTTTGGTTTGTCGAATGACTTAAGATCGGCAACTGGCGGTAGAGGATCTTCGTCTTTGGTTGACCAGAACTTTGAACGTCTTCCTGATGAATTGCAAAAAAAGATCATTTCGCAGATTAGAGAAAGGAAAGGTCTTAAAGTAGAAGAATCGAGCGAGTAAGCTTGTTTTTTATTTTTTTTAATCTTATTATACGAATTCGCGTATTAGACGGCTTCTAGACCATGTTTTTTACTCTATAGAAAAACACAAGCTTTAAATATAAAAACTTAATCCCAGAGGGTATCAAATTAAATAAAAATATGAAAAACTGGAGGGGTAATTATGGCTAAAGATAAACCACACATGAATTTGGTGTTCATTGGGCATGTCGATCACGGTAAATCCACATCTGTTGGGAGGCTTTTGTTCGATTCAGGAAATGTTGATGAGCAAACAATGAGAAAGCTCAAGGAAAAAGCTGAAGAGTTAGGTAAAGGCGGATTTGAGTTCGCGTTCGTTATGGACAACCTAAAAGAAGAACAGGAAAGAGGCGTTACAATTGATCTTGCACATAAACAGTTTGAAACTGGCAAGTATTTCTTTACAATAATTGACGCTCCTGGGCACAAGGACTTTATTAAGAATATGATCACAGGAACATCTCAAGCAGATGCTGCCGTTTTAGTTGTAGCTGCAAATGATGGAGTCAATGCACAAACAATTGAACATTTAAGACTAGCAAAGATATTTGGTGTAAACCAAATGCTTGTAGCAGTCAACAAAATGGACATTAAAGGAGTTGACTATTCTGAAGACAGATACAACAAAGTTGTTGAAGAAGTCAAGAAACAGGCTGCACCTGCAGGCTGGAATCTAGAAAAACAAGTAAAATTCATTCCAATGGCTGCTCTGCCTGGCGATAATATAGCTAAGAAAACAGAGAAAATGGCTTGGTGGAAAGGAGATTCATTGCTTGAAGCTATTGACAAGTTTGAAATGGTCAATAAACCAACAGATCTTCCATTAAGACTTCCAATCCAGGACGTCTACAACATCACAGGAATTGGTGTTGTTCCAGTTGGAAAAGTTGAAACCGGAGTCATGAAAGTTGGTGACAAGGTAACAGTTGTTCCGGCAAGAGATGGTAAAGGAATTTCTGGAGAAGTTAAGACAATCGAAATGCATCATGAACAATACAAAGAAGCTGGTCCAGGCGATAACATCGGATTCAGCGTAAGAGGAATTGGTAAAAAGGATATAGCAAGAGGGGATGTTCTCGGTAAATCTGATAACGTTCCAACAATTGCTGCTGAGTTCACAGCTCAGATTGTTGTTTTAAATCATCCAAGTGTTCTTACAGTTGGTTACACACCTGTGTTCCACATTCACACAGCTCAGGTTGCATGCCAGATTGTAGAAATACAGAAGAAACTTAACCCAGCAACAGGAGAAGTTCTTGAAGAGAATCCAGATTTTATCAAGAATGGCGATGCTGCTATAGTAAAGGTTAGGCCAACAACACCACTAGTTATTGAAACACAAAAAACCATCCCGCAGATGTCCAGATTCGCTATTAGAGATTCCGGAAGCACTGTTGCAGCTGGTATGTGTATCGATTTAGTTAAGAAGGAATAATTCCTTCACTTTTATTTATTCATGGTGAAGTAAACTTTATCATGATATGTAGACAGAGAATATAAAATGCAGAAAGCGAGAATAAAATTGGCTTGTGCGGACATAGACAAGATCAATCAAACCACACAGAGTATTAGAGAGATAGCTGAAAAAACTGGTGTGGAGATGAGAGGTCCAATTCCACTGCCCACAAAAAAGCTTAAGATTACAACACGTAAGTCTCCAGACGGCGAAGGTAAAGCTTCATGGGAAAGATACGAAATGCGTGTGCACAAAAGACTTATAGACTTAGGTATTGATGAACGTGCTTTAAGACTGATTATGAGAGTGCCAATTCCAGAAGGATTAAACATTGAGATTGAAATGATTGATGAGTAAACTTTTTCTTTAATCCCCACAATCTTTAACAAGTTTACCGTCTTTAAATTTTATCTTGCAAGCCTTCCCTTTTTCTTCAAAACCATTCTTTTCTTTCTTTGAAACTAGAGTTTCTTTTGTTTCTTCTATATCTATGCCTAAATTTTTAGCGTGGAAAGGTGTTGTAAATCTGTTGCCTATCTTAAAAACAGTATCATTCCTCATCACTTTTTTTTCTCCGTTAATAGAAACCGAAAATGTCTTATCTTTTACTTTTTGAAATTCACTTACTTCTTGTTCTACACTTAATATGGGGAACCTGCTTCCATCTCTGTAGATAGTTATTCCTTTTAATCCTCTTTTCCATGATTTAAGATAAATATTTGATATTGCTTCTGGTTCTACACTTTCAGGAAGATTGATTGTTGAAGATATGCTGTGATCAATAAATTTCTGACAAGCAGCCTGTGTTTCAATTCTGCTATCTGCGTTAATGAAATGTGATGTTCTAAAGAAAAAAGATGGAATAGTTTTTTTCAATTCTTCAACTTTTGTGACATTTTTTGTTTGTTCTTGTAAGTTATTTTTATCAATAAATGCTTGGACAGTAGAATGGAATACATTGTAGAAAGCTCCTTCATTCATTTGTTCTGATCTTCTTGTATAATATAATGCAAAAATAGGTTCTATTCCTCCTGAAACACCTATGTAATTTTTATTTTCATTTTTATAACTTAATACGATATTTGATATTGTTCCTGTTGGTGCTATAGAAGTTAAAGCTATATTTCTTAGCCCGTTGTTTTTTATTAATTCTTTTATTTCATCACTTAATCTTTCATTGAAGAAAGGACCTTTTGAATATTTTTCATAATCCCATAAAGGAATTGGTTCTTTTTCTTTAGCTAAATTTGCGGAAGCTATATAGCAATTTTCTGCTAAGAATTTTGTAATTTTTTCCACTAATTTTATGCCTTCTTCTGAATCGTAATTTATTCCAAGTTGGTTTAACATATCTGCTATACCCATCAAACCTATCCCCAATCTTCTTGTATTTTTTGCAGCAAGTCTTTGTTTTTCTAATGGATTTAAAGCTATATTCCAATCAATAACATTATCTAAAAATCTTACAGTGTCAAATATGGTTTCTTTCATTGTTTCCCAATCAATTTCTGCATTATCTTCGTATCCGTTTTTAACAAGTCTTGAAAGATTAATCGACCCAAGATTGCATGCTCCGCCGTCTTCAATAGGTACCTCACCACATGGATTTGTCGACGATATTTTTATACCTAAATGCTCTGAAGGAGAATACTTAACCATTGTATCCCAAAAAATCAATCCTGGTTCTGCTGTAGTATAATTCCCAGAAACAAAAGCCTCCCATATATCTTCGGCATCGACAAGATGTTTTATATCATCTGTGTTATCAGAACCGAAATAAGTTAGGAAGTCTCCTGTTTTATGAACAGCAAAATCATATTCTTCATCCGTTTCTATCACTATATCTCCATAAATATCTCTTTTTTCTGGATCTTTTAAATCTTCTTTTGAAATATTTTCTTTAAGATGGTTGTTTAATTCTTCTAAGGTCTTGAATTCTTTTACAAATTCATATTCAGAAAGAACTTTTGATGGAATTTTATAAGAATAATGTATGCCGTTATTTTGTACTGCTCTCATTACTTTTTCTTTGTTTAGTTTTTTATATAATAATAAGGAGTTTTTCTTGTATTTTTTTGTTTCATCAACAGCGTTCATAAATTCGTCGCTTACTTTAAGGCTTATATTTGCGAATCTTACCTGTGTATTTTCTCTGACCTGTTTTCTTATTTCTTCTAATTGTTCTTCACTAAATTTTCCCGACCATGTGCATTGATCTACAATTTGATTTGTTATCCAGTTTGATTTCTTTTTTACTTTTATGAAATCTATGACATCGGGATGTTTGACATCTAATGTAATCATTAATGCCCCTCTTCTTCCTGACTGCCCTATTAAACCTGTGGTCATTGAGTAAAGTTCCATAAAAGAAACAGCACCTGTGGATTTATCTGCGGCATTATGTACAACTGAATCTTTTGGTCTTAATGATGAGATATCTACACCAATTCCGCCACCATATGAATATGTTCTTGCACAATCATAAGCTGCGTTGTATATTGACTCGATATTATCTTCTTTAATTACGGTAACGAAGCAATTTGCTAATGTTTTTAATCTGAATAAGTCTCCTGCACCTGCTAATACTCTTCCACCCGGCATGAAATAACCATTGTATAAGATGTTGTAAAATCTCTTTGCATATTTGACTTGATTTTCTTCTTTTTCCACACAAGCTAAGTATGATGCCATTCTTCTAAAAGCATCTTCTGGGGTTTTTTCGATAACATTTCCGTCTAAATCTTTTAGAAAGTATTTTTTATTGTATATATCAATTGCAAGTTCATTTCCACAAAGATAATCTTTGCTTGTTTCAAGTTCTCCTGATTCTTGCAACTCTTTGAGTTTGTAATATAATTTTTTGTAAGAAGCTATATTTTCCTCTTTTATTTTCTTATGATGCTTAGTCCGAAAATCGAACATAGACCTTACTTTTTCTTCATTCATGATTATTGCCTTTGTCACTAAGTAATTAGTAATTTTTGTAAAAAACACAATATGTAGTGTTTTGAAAGTGATTAGAACACAATATGTTGTGGTCCATGCTTTTTGTGATAAACCTGTATTTAAGGATTTTGATGGTGAATAATATATATGAAAATGATGTTTTTTAAGATATGTAGTAAATTAATAAGCTTTATAAATGGTGATTATGTCCTTCTAACTTAATGCTGCCGTGGCACAATCTGGTACTGCGCGAGACTGGAAA
>CAZZGN010000047.1:6567-9192 GCA_964654165.1 uncultured Methanosarcinales archaeon
GTCCTTCTAACTTAATGCTGCCGTGGCACAATCTGGTACTGCGCGAGACTGGAAATCTCGTTTCCTCCGGGATCTCCCGGTTCAAATCCGGGCGGCAGCGTAGCAAAGCGTAGCTGACGAACGGGCCCACGAATCTCTGATTCGTCGTGTCCGGGCGGCAGCGTTTTTTTATTCAAGCTTGTGAGATTGCGCCCCGTTGGTGTAGTCCGGCCAATCATCTTGGATTCTCGTGGCGAGGAATCGCCAGAAACATCCAAGGACTCGGGTTCAAATCCCGGACGGGGCATAACTTTATATTTACATTCCTTCACCCTTCTTTAATGAATTTAAAACATTTCATAGAAAAGTATAAGCCACTTCTTATAACTGAAATGGATATGGAACTCGCCAATGCCTATAATAATCGTGATGATATCTCGTTCTTGGAACGACTTGCCTCTCAATTTCCATCCGGCGAAGAAGGAGGGTTGGTTTTTTTTAATGACAAATTTGGGTTAAAATTCAAAACAATGCTTTTATCTAGGTTTGATAGTGGGAAGTCCTTAACTAAGGAATCAGATATGTTAGACCATTTAATTGAGAATGCCTTTGATTATGGAAGTAAACGTGGTGAAGAACCTGTCTACCTCTTATGGGATTCTAAAAGTTTTTACATTATTGATATGGGTAAAAAATCTATTGAAGAAATTAGAGAGCGTGTTAGTAAGGTAAAAGAAAATCTTGATCCCGGAACATATTCAGGAACATGCTATTTGAATGGAAAAGAGTACAATTTCGCCCCATTACTCAAGAATAATAGAAAAAGAGGAACAATATTAGAAATCAAACGTTAATCTCTTTACTTGTTTCTTCTAAATCCTTGTATTTGCTTAGAATGGGTAGAACTTCTTTTTCTAAGAATTCTGTTGTTTGTTTTGAAGAAAAGCCTGCAAATTCTTCAGGATTTGTTAAAAATATATCCAATTCAACATCCGTTAAAGGGATTTTTGGATCATTTGCTATTCTTTCAAAGAGATCGTTTTGTTTAGCCTCTTCCTTAACAACTTTACCTGCGGCAGTTGAATGAACTTTTATTAATTCGTGCATTTCTTGTCTGTCCATTCCTTTTTTAGATAATTCCATTAAAATTACTTCTGTTGCCATAAATGGAAGTTCTTGATTAAGATGTTTTTGAATTTGTGCAGGATAAACAACCATGCCATCAGTTATATTTTCAAATAATTTCAAAATTGCATTTGCTAATAAGAATGATTGAGGAAGATCCATCCTTCTTATAGCTGAATCATCTAAGGTTCGTTCAAACCACTGATTTGAATAAGTATGTGATGCGTTTATTTGTAAGCCTATTAATTTTCTTGCTAAAGAAGTCATTCTTTCAGATCTCATCGGATTTCTTTTATATGCCATTGCACTGCTTCCTGTTTGATTTTTTTCAAATGGCTCTTCCATGATTTTTAAGTTTGAAGCCAATCTTAAGTCGATTGCAAATTTAGTTGCAGTTTCGGCAATATTTGCTAATGTCTTTATTACTAAAGAATCTATTTTTCTTGAATATGTTTGACCTGTAACTGAATAAGAAGATTCAAATCCTAGTTTATTGCTTACTTTTTTGTCCAATTCTTTTACTTTCTCAAAATCGCCGTCAAAAAGTTCCATATAAGAAGCTTGAGTTCCTGCAGTTCCTTTTGCCCCTCTCGCTTTTATTTGTTTTTCAGTTTTTTCTAATTCTTTCAAATCTAAGAGTAAGTCGTGGAGATAGATTGTCATTCTCTTGCCAATAGTTGTTGGTTGAGCTGGTTGGAAATGAGTATAACCTAAAGTAACTAAGTTTTTGTTTGTTTCTGCAAAATCTGCTAGATTTTTTATTGTTGAAATTAATTGTGATTTTATTAATTTTAGAGCTTCTCTCATTTTGATTAAGTCTGTGTTGCATACAACAAACTGAGAAGTCGCTCCTAGGTGTATGATTCCTTTTGCTTTTGGACATTTTTCTCCAAATTCATAAACATGCGCCATTACATCATGTCTGATTTCTTTTTCTTTTTCTTTTATTATTTCGTAATCTATATTTTCTTTGTTAGATTTCATTTCTTCGATCATTTCTTCATCGATTTGCTTTAAACCTAGCTCCATTTGTGCTTCTGCTAAAGCAATCCAACATTCTCTCCATTTTAATGATGTGAAATCATCTGAGAACAGATATTGCATTTTCTCGTCCGTATATCGACTTACTAATGGGTCTTGATAAGTTTTCATTTTAATTCCTCAATTATAGATTTTAATTCGATTAAATTGTTAATTAAATAATCTGGATTTGAAGCTTTTAATCTTTTTGTTGAACAAAAACCATTTGTAATTGCTATGGTTTTTATCCCAACTTTCTTGCCGATTTCTACTTCTTCAGATGAATCGCCAACAATGATTACTTCACTTTTCTTGTATTTTTTCATGTAGTTTTCAAGTTTTGTGAGTTTATTTCTTGAATTTATTGAAGTTTTTTTTGAATCATTAGTAAGAGCATCTTCTATGTATTTTTTCAACCCTAATCTCTCTAATTGTAAATTAACTCCATAAGTTGTATGGTTGCTTAATATGATTGATTTAACTTTATATTTATGTAAATAT
>CAZZGN010000048.1:0-1590 GCA_964654165.1 uncultured Methanosarcinales archaeon
GAATGCACTAAGAATTATGAAATAAAAGGTGCTCCTGATTCTGGTGAATGTGTTGGCTCAACAAACTGGGAAGAAAATTATCCTTCTCCGGGAGATATGGGGGATGCTTTATTGAATGGGGGAGGAAGAACAGAAATTCCTTTTGGTGAGGCTGAATTTGAAAAACCGGGAATGTTTGATAGTCCTGCTCTTGGTTTTGTTGGAATGCTTGCTGGGGCTTATGGTGTTACTGGAGCGGTTGCTACTGGTATGATAATGAGTAGCACTGCTGCTGCAGGAATTATTAGTCCAGGTTTAGGTTTAGGTTATTCTTCCTCTCTTGCATTTACTGGGGGAGTTACTGGGGCAAGTGGAACTGCTTACACCATGACAAGTGGGGGAATGGTAACAGTTACCACTGAAGGTGGAACTGTTTTGGGCTCTGCTCCAATGACTGCAACGGGGGCTTCTTCAGGAGCTGCGGGTATGGCCCAGTTTGCAAATGCTTTAGGAGGAGCGGCAATAGGGGCAGCAATTGGAATGATGTTGGGAAGTATGTTAGGATTAGATGATGAGTCAACCATTGCCTTAGCTGTTATTGGTGCTGTGATAGCATTTACTGCAGTACTGCTTGAGGGAGGATTAAAGGCATGTTTAGCAGGTGGGGCTTTTTGTGTTATTGGATTAGTTGTTTTAATTATTATTGCGGTTGTAATGAAATTATTTGGATTTGGGAAAACGAAGAAAAAAATTGTTGAATTTAAATGTCAAGCATGGCAACCTCCTACAGGAGGAGATAGTTGTGGAAAATGTAATGAAGACCCTTTTAAGACTTGTTCAAGATATAGATGTGCTAGTCTTGGGGCGGCTTGTAAATTTATTAATCCTGGTTCAGCAGAAGAACTTTGTATTGCAAGTAAAGATGATGGTAGACCTCCAGTAATTAAACCTTGGAAAGGTATTCTTTTAGATGGATTTGATTATGAAATTATTCCAGGTGGATTTAAAGTAGTTAATAAAAATGATGAACTTGGATGTATTCCTAGTTTTACTCCTATTAGTTTTGGTATTAGCACCTTAAGAGAAACAGGAGAACCGGAGACATCTCAATGTAGGTATGAATTGGAGCACACCCCAACATACGAGGATATGACTAATTCGTTTGGGGGAGATAATTTTTATTTGTTTAATCATTCAATGGTTATAGAACTTCCAAGTATTGAATTAATTGCAGAGCAGTTTAATGTTTCAACAGATTTTATTAGAGAAAAATATGGTAATCTGAAATTTAATGTAAGGTGTATGGATGATTGGGGTAATTGGAATGTTAATGAATATTTAATTCAAATGTGTGTGAAGCCTGGTCCTGATCTTACTGCTCCAATAATTAAAAAGTTTGAACCTAAATCTGGAAATTATATTAAATATGGCGAAACTTCCAAAAACCTTACATTTTACACAAATGAACCAGCTAGTTGTAAATATAGTTCTGAAGATAAAAATTATTTAGAGATGGAGAATAATTTTAATTGCAATATTGATTTGGAAGATCAAGAAGCTTGGGGTTGGGCATGTTCTGGGACTATTGAAAATTTAATGAATGAAGAAAAT
>CAZZGN010000048.1:1600-8980 GCA_964654165.1 uncultured Methanosarcinales archaeon
ATATAAAATGTAAGGACAAACCTTGGCTTGATGAATTAAATGAAACAAGAGTTGAAAATAAACAAAGTTATGAATATGTTTTGAAGGGAAGTTTATCTCCATTAGTAATTACTAGTCTTCTCCCAAATAGTACTCTTATCCGAGGGGGAGAACCTATTTCAGTTAAGCTAAATGCTCAAACAAGAGGTGGTGCTGAAGATGGCAAAGCAGGTTGTGAATATAAATGGGCAGATAATTATGTTTGGTTTAAAGAAACTTTTTCAAATGCGCATAGTCAAACATTTAGCACATTAATTGAAGGGGCATATAACTTTCCTGTTCGATGTAAGGATGTTGCTGGAAATGTAGCTGAAGCAAATGCAAGTTTTATTTTAGATATTGATAAAACACCTCCAACAATTGTTCGTGTATTTAATGAAGGAAATAATTTGAATATTATTACAACAGAAGATGCGGCTTGTTATTACAGTTCATCTACATGTGGATTTAATTTGAAAAATGGCACATCAATGACAACTGGTTATTCGAGAAATCATAATGCGGATTGGAATGAAGCAATAACTTATTATATTAAATGTGAAGATGTTTGGGGGCATGAAAATAGTGGTTGCGGAATGGTTGTGCGTCCAAGTTTATTAACGACATAACTAAATTTATAAATACAATTAACTTAAAAGAAAAATGGTGATAAATAAGAAAAGAGGGCAGGTAACTATTTTTATAATTGTTGCAATTGTAATTGTTGCTCTTGCACTTTTAGTTTATCTTTTTTATCCTAAAATTAGTACAGGTCTTGGATTGGGAAATCAAAATCCTTCGGAGTTTTTGCAAAATTGTTTAGAAAATGATTTTGAAGAAGTTATTGAAACTCTTGCGTCTCAAGGAGGAAGTATAAATCCAGAACATTATGTGGTTTACTTGGGAGATAAAGTGGAATATTTATGTTATACTGGAGAATACTATGAAACTTGTATAATGCAAAAACCTCTTTTACAAAATTCTATTGAAAATGAAATTGTTAGGGAACTTAGACCTCAAATTGATGCTTGTGTTCAAGATTTAAAAACAAGTTATGAGAAAAAGGGCTATAATGTTCAAGTTAAATCTGGAGAGATTGGGGTAGAGCTTCTTCCCAAAAGAATTGTTTTGAGTTTAGGTGAAAGTGTTACATTACAAAAAACAGATGCGGAGAGTTTTAAGGACCTACATATTGTTCTGAAGGATAATTTATATGAACTTGTTTCAATTGCTACAAGTATTCTTAATTGGGAAGCGCGTTATGGTGATTCTGAAACAACAATGTATATGAACTATTATCACGACTTGAAAGTTGAAAAGAAAAAGTTAGGAGATGGGTCAACAGTTTATATCTTAACTGATAGAAATACAAATGATAAATTTAAATTTGCCTCGAGGAGCCTTGCTTGGCCTCCTGGAATGAAAAAGGATATCTACTCATGAGTAACCAAAAGGCCACGATCAAGATAGTAATTTTACTTGTTTTTATGGTTTTATTAGCTGGCTTTGTTTTTGCTGAAACATATTCTATTTCATCTTGTTGTGAAAAAACAAATGCTGGGGCATGGTGTCAGAATGCTCCTGAAGCAGAATGTAATTCTGGTTTTAGAATAGCTCCAACACATTGTGAATCAACTTCGTATTGTAAATTGGGAATTTGTTATGATAGTAATAGCGGTAATTGTATGGAAAACACTCCACAAAAAGTTTGTGATGATGCGGAGGGAATATGGACTCAGGAAACAAATCCTCCTCAATGTCAGTTAGGTTGTTGTTTAATTGGTGACCAAGCTGCATTTGTTACAAAAACTCGTTGTAAACAAATGTCAACTCTTTATGGACTCGAAGTAGATTACAGAACAGATGTAGGTAGTGAAATGCAATGTATTGGTTCTGCTATGTCTGAAGTTAAAGGCGCATGTGTATTTGAAGAAGAATTTGAAAACGTTTGTATTGGGACTACAAAAAGAGAGTGTTTGAATATGAATAATGAAGGGACTACAACAGAATTTTTTGAAGGGAAATTGTGTACTGACCCAACTCTTGGAACAATCTGTGCTAAGCAAGATAAAACAACTTGTATTGAAGGGCAAGATGAAGTTCATTTTGTTGATTCTTGTGGGAACATTGGGAACATATATGATTCTACAAAAATAGATGATACAAACTATTGGTCTGAAATTTATACTGCAGGAGAGTCTTGTGGTTTTGGTTTAGGGAATGCAGATTCTACAACTTGTGGGAATTGTAATTATTATCTTGGTAGTACATGTAAAGAATATAAAAGAGGAGAAGACGCTGTTAGACCGAATTTTGGTGATAATATCTGTAGGGATTTGGCTTGTGAACATAAAGGTCAAAGATATGAACATGGTGAAACATGGTGTGCTGCGGTTGAGGGTGTGAGCAAAATTAATAAAAAAGAAGGCAACACTGATTCATTTAATGAAAATCTTCCTGGAAGTAAATACTTTAGAATGCTTTGTTATAATGGTGATGTGACTGTTGAGCCTTGTGCTGATTTTAGGCAAGAAGTTTGTTTGCAATCTGAAGTTAATAGTTTTAGTGCAGCAGCATGTGTTGTGAATAGATGGCAAGAATGTGTTCAACAAGTTAGGCAAAAAGATTGTGAAAATATAGATAAAAGAGATTGCACCTGGATTCCTGAAGAAGATGAGATTAGTGCTAAATATGATAAACAAGGTCAAAGAATTTCTGGAGGAAAGATTGCTTGTGTTCCAAAATATTCTCCTGGTTTTGATTTTTGGAATGGAGAAGGACAGACAGATGAAGTATGTGCGATTGCTTCTAAAACATGTTTAGTAAGTTATGAAAAGGGTTTGACTAGTGGAGAGAAATGTGTAGAAAACTGTGAATGCTTAGAGGATTCGTGGGAAGCTGAACAAAATCAAATGTGTATTGGTTTGGGAGATTGTGGGGCAAGTACAAATTATGTTGGTATTCCAGGATTTAATGATGATGATGATACTATTAAGATTACAGAGGTTGATTAATGAAAAATAAAAAAGTAAATCAAAGATTTTCATTACGTTGTTTAAAGAATAAACAACGTGAAGGGATGATAAAAGCTGTAAGTTTGATTCAGATAATGATTTTGATAATTGGAACTGTTTCAATTGGTTGGGCATTGGGAAGTGAAGTTGGGGAAGTTAGTGGTGCAGAAATGCAAATAGATGATAATACTCCTGTCCCACAAATTAAAACGGATGATCAAGAGCTAGAAACAAGAGCCATTACAGAAGATGAAGCAGAACTAGATGGTGGTCGATATGGGAGCAGAATGGTTATTCCAGCAAATTCAAGAAGTCCTCCACCGGCAACACCTATACCTGCCATCCCAGCAGTTCAACAGGGAAGTTCAAATTTAGATTTATTAAGGGGTGTGCCAGCAGCATTAGGACAAGGTGCAGGAGCATTAACTGGTAAAAAAAAGACTGAAGATGTAACTCCCCCAACAATAACACCCGGTGGTGCTCTTGGAAGTTCAACAGGAACCCCCACTTCAAGAGTTTTTACGACAAGGCAGGAGACTACCCTTTATAATAGTGCAAATCAACCAATTAAAATTGATGCAGGCACTCCCATTAGAAATGGTAGAGTTACTGTCGGGGATAAAACATATACTCTCTCTCAATCAGAAGTTAATTCACAACTTGCGAATGGAAACTTTAAAAATGCAGGAGAAACTTCCCATTATTTTACTCAGCAAGGCGAAGGAGGAGTAACTGAATATTGGCAATCTGCTAAAGAGGGTGGAGTTTCTACAAAAATATCAGAAAATGAATGGTTGGGAGCACAAGGAAAAGATCTTACTACAGGTTCAGGTATTGGTGACTGGCTTGCAAACAAAGGAGGATTTGGATTAGGCTCTGCGAATTTTTTTGGACATTTAGTTGAAGGTGCGATGTGGGGAGCAGCCGCCGGAGGAATTGTTTCAATGATTGCTGGAATGATAGGTCCTGAAAATAGTAATATTGGTTCTGCCTCTTTTATGGCTGTATGGGGTGGAATGACTGCCGGAAAGGGAGTATATGGTTTATTAAAAGAAGGTGGATGGATTGGAAAGACTGCTGGAGTAAATAATGCAGGTCTTTGGTCAACAGGAATTGGAATTGGTATTGGAGTTATTATTTTCTTAGCAATGTATAAAGAAACAAGACAAGAAGTTGTAGAGTTTACCTGTTATGCTTGGGATGCCCCAACAGGAGGAAAGGATTGTGAAAAATGTAATGAGATGGAAAGTCTATATGGTGTTCCATGTTCGGAATATCAATGTAGAGCATTAGGTCAAGCATGTGAGTTGCAAAATGTTGGGACAGGTGAAGAAATTTGTGCATGGAGAAATGAACATGATGTTGAATATCCAACAATACAACCATGGAAAGGAGCACTTTTAGAAGATTATGTTTATACTCCAGACCAAACAATAAGTCCTCCAGACAGAGGAGTTAAGGTTCAATCTAGTTTATCAACATCTGGGAAAGTCAGACCATTTACTGCCTTGAGTTTTGGTATTATTCTTAATGAACCAGGAGCATGTAAAATAGATATGTTAAGAAGAGATACTTTTGAAGAGATGTCACATTTTATTGGTGGAAGTTCAACATTAAAATATAATCACACAGAAACATTAAGCTTGCCAGGACCAAGTGCAGCAAAAGCAGCTAACTTAACAATTTACAATGGTGGGAAATATGAACTACATGTTAGATGTCAAGATGCTAATGGAAACCATAATCCTGCAACTTTTGTTTTCACCTTTGAAGTAGAAGATGGACCTGACACAACACCTCCTTTGATTGTTTCAACAAGCACAATTAATGGTGCACCGATTGCATACAACTTAACAGAACACGATGTGAGTGTTTATGTAAATGAACCTGCTACATGTAAATGGTCTAGATTGGATAAAGATTACGATGACATGGAAACAACAATGATTTGTAGTGGTGGAATAAGAGACATTAACGCTAAAATGTTATATGAATGTTCAACAACATTAACAGGATTAAAAATTAATGAAGCAAATGATTATTATTTTAGATGTAAAGATAAAGCAGAAGTTCCAAATGAAAATAAAGAATCATTTAAGTTTGTATTAATGGGAACGAGGCCTTTAGTATTGAATGAATTTCTTCCTGAAACAGGGGATCTTGTTAAGGATGCTACAAATCCTGTTAAAGTAACATTTGAAGCTACAACTTCTGCTGGATTTAATGATGGTGAATCTATTTGTTATTACAGCACAACAGGAGAACAAGTAGATGAACTAGAGTTTTTTGAAACTCATTCTCATTCACACAAACAAGAATTATGGTTAGCAGAAGGCGAATATACTTATCACTTAAGATGCATTGATTTGGGCGGAAATGCAGTATCAAATGTAACAACTTTTGATGTTCAATCAGATGCCGAACCTCCAGTGATAATAAGAGCTTACCATGAAGAATCTTATTTGAAGATTATAACAGACGAGGATGCAGATTGTGCTTACAGTACTAAAGATTGTGATTATAATTTTGATGAAGGAATAGCAATGACCACTATTGGTGAAGTGAGTCATTATACTGATTGGGATACTTCAAAAAGCTTTTATATAAAGTGTATGGATAAAAATGGAAGAGGTCCTGAACCAAATAATATATGTAGCATAATTGCAAGACCTTCTACAATGGGGGAATAAATGAATAGTCCAAGAGTCGCTAGCAAAGACGCACAATTAAAACTTTCTTTTGGAATGATCTTTTCAATTATATTGATAATTGCTTTTCTTGGTTTTGGGTTTTATGTTGTTTTCAAATTTGTGGGATTAATGGACACTGTGCAAACAGGGGATTTTGTAAATGATTTGCAAACAGATATTGATAAAATATGGAAAACTTCACTTGGTTCAAATCCTGGAAAATATAGTGTTCCAAAGGATGTAGAAAAGATATGTTTTGTTGAATTTTTTAAACCAGAATTAGGGAAAAATTCTGAAATTTATAGAACATTAAATATGGCTTATTCTGGAAGTGAAAATTTAATTTTATATCCTACAACAAATTTAGACTTTCCTTGTTTTGAAATTAAACATATTAATTTAGATAAAATAACTGAAACTGAAAATCCATATTGTATTGATGTTCAAAAAGGGAAAGCTAACATCATGATTAAAATGAATTCAGGGGAAACCCTTGTTATGGTAACAAGATGAGTGATCTGGGGAAAGTCACCAGTAAAAAAGGTTTTGAGATGTCTTTTACATGGCTTTTTGCTTTAATTGTTGGAGCAGTCATACTTTTTTTAGCTATATATGGTGTTAGTAAATTTATTCAAAGTGAACAAACACTTCAAGATGCTAAAACAGGAAAGGACATTGGTATTTTATTAAATCCATTAGAAACTGGTTTTGAATCTTTTAAGGCAACAACAATGAATTTTCCAGTTGAGACAAGAATTTACAACAAATGTAATTTAAATGGTTTTTTTGGTAGACAGATTTTACAAATATCTCAAAAGAATTTTGGAGAGTGGACTCAAACAGAGATAGATATTGGATTTTCTAATAAATATATTTATTCTGAAGTTCCTTTAGAAGGAACAGAAATGACTCTTTTTTCAAAACCTTTTGAATTTCCTTTTAAGGTTGCTGATTTAATTTATATGTTTCCTTCAAATAAATATTATTGTTTCTCAGATGCTCCTGAAGAAATTGAAGAGGAAATAAAAAGTTTAAGTCAGAAAAATCTCAAGGCAGAAAATTGCTCATCATTAGAAAATCCTGTCAAAGTTTGTTTTAGTTCTTCTCCTGGATGTGATATTCAAGTTGAATATACTCAGGGGGTTGGAGTTGTTAGAAAAAATAATGAAGTTATACAATTTAGTGGAGATGCTTTAATGTATGCTGCTATTTTTTCGCAAGAGCAAGAATATGAATGTCAATTGAAAAGATTAATGAAAAGGATTACAAGCTTGTGTGATCTTTATAAAAATAAAGCAAATTTTATAGAATTATCTGGATGCAATAGTGGATTAGAAGGGGATTTGATGAGTTTTAAAAATATGGCTTCAAACCTTGATAGTTCAAATGATTTAATTGCTCTTTCATTATTTTCAGAAGATATTCATCAAAAAAATGCAAATAATTGGAATTGTAAACTATGGTAGGTAAAAAAGCTCAGATAAAGATTCAGCAAATGGCGTTTATGTTATTAGCAATTACTTTATTTTTTGTCTTGGTTACTATGCTTGTTTTGGTTTTTAAATTTTCTTCTATCCAAGATAGTGCAACTGTGTTAAATGAAAAAAATGCTTTACTTTTATCTACTAAAATAGCAAATTCTCCTGAATTTTCATGTG
>CAZZGN010000049.1:0-1785 GCA_964654165.1 uncultured Methanosarcinales archaeon
ATAGTTTTCCCTTTATTAGTTTCTAATGTAATTGGATGAACAAAATAGATTTTAAGGGTTCATTAAATAAAGCTATTCTTGAAAGGATGAGATTAAAAAGGAAAATAGATGAATACAATTTCTTTTTTGGAGTAGGTATAGGGGTAGGAGGAGGAATAATTGCTACAAGTATTTTTAGATTTTTTGATTCAATTGAAGAGTATAAGGTGCATTTTACTAATTATTATATTGTACTAGTATTCCTTGTAGTTGGGATATTAGTAGCAATTTTTGATTACAGACAAAGATTAAATAGGAAATTTGAATTAAATGAAAATTACATAGAAGGTTATGAAGAGGAGATAAAAAAAGGATGAAATTTACGCACTTGATTAATATATACAAATATTGTTACTATTATGAAGTATTGACTAAATCATAGAAAAGCTTAAATATATGGGAAGTATCAAGATATTTACAATTAACTCCCTTTCATTACTGGATCCGCAATGATTCAGTAACGAAAGGCTATTCTTATAAAATGGCAGAGAGAAGAGTGTTTGCATATTTTGATGGGAGTAATTTTTATCATAATTGTAAAAATAATTATGGGATTACAAACATAAATTTCTTGAATATGTGCAATAACTTACTGGATATGGCTAAAGAAAAATTAGTGAGAATCAAATATTTCAATTCACCTGTGAATAAGCAAGAGAACCCCAATGGATATAGTGCACAACAAAGATTCTTTGAGAGAATAAGGGCCACCCCCCTGACAACTGTTTTTTTAGGAAACTTAGTTCCGCGCCCTTTAAATAGAATACATATTAAGTGTGTAAGTTGTGGTCATCAGATTGTTGATACACTAACATGCCCAAAATGTGATAGGGAGATTAAAAATCATCAATGCAGAAAACTAAGTGAAAAAGGGGTTGATGTGAATTTAGCTATCCAGATGCTGTTGGATGCAATTGATGATAAATATGACATTGCCCTTCTTTTTAGTGCAGATGCGGATTTCTCTCCAGCAATAGAATATATTGTAAACAAACTTAAGAAGTCGGTCGTTTATTGTAATTTTCCAACCCCTGTCACATATAAACTAATACAATGTTGTTCTGAAAAAAGAATGATTACAAAAGATATTGTCTTGGAATCGGAGAATAGTTAATTATTACCTGTTTCTCGTATGGTTATCCTACAAATAGTACTTGACTACACTACGGCCCCAGCTTTTTAAGAAAAACCTGGGAAAAACATATACGATCTCAATCCTTTGGATTGACATCCTATTTACATCTCTCTCAAAGAAAAAATAAAGAAGTTATAAATCTTTCTCAATCAACATTGACTTTTACAATAATAGTTTCAGTTATGTCCCCATCTTCATCAACCACTTCAACTTTGAGAGTTTTCTCCAAATCAAAATTAAACAAGTATTTGTCAACTTCAACAGTTTTTCTCAGTATACCATTTGATTTTATGGTGCCAAGCTCAACGTATGGTTTTTTTGGAGTTATCCTTTCAAATGAAGAACTTTCAATATCATAAATATAATATTTTAATGTTAATGTAACAGGATGACTTAATCCGTTTCTGACCTCAACGTAAAAAGTTTTTAGTTTTGCCTTGTTTTCATCTAAGATTTCGTATTTGACATTACTTACAGTCACTTTCAATTCAGCAGACATGGCCGTTGTCGTAGTAGTAGAGGTAGTTGTTGTCGTAGTAGTTGGAATAGTTGTAGTTGTTTCTTCTGGTTCGGTTAATACATCATTCGGCAGGAGTTCTGCAATGTTCTTA
>CAZZGN010000049.1:1795-8913 GCA_964654165.1 uncultured Methanosarcinales archaeon
AGAATCTGAGCTATATTTTTCATTTACTAATAACACTAAAAGCACAAAAACGACTACAACAAATGCAAATCGTTCAACGTGTTTTTGGCTGATTCTTATCGTTGCGACCATCTTATTTGCTATTGTGGAATGAATTAGTATAAATATTTAACTAATTTATAAAAAAAGAAAACTTAATAAAGAAAGAATTGCTCTGAGGGTATATGGGACTCAAATTCGATTGGATTAAGGATGACCGTGATGATAAAACTCTTTTCAATGTTAAATTGGACCCAAAAAAGCCGAAAAAGAAAGGTTTTGTCTTAGATTGGGAAAAAAGTGTTGGTTGGAGTGGAAACCCTTTCAAAGATGAGATATTGATGCCTGTACAGGATTTTATTGCTGGCAAGAATGAGGAAAGAAAAAATCTGAATCTTTTTTTGATACATGATAATAGATTCGGCCTGATTAGGGGAGATATAGGTACAGGAAAGACGATTTTACTTCAATGGCTGGGATATGAACTTGTTAATTTTCAGAAACAATATGTTGTTTGTTACCTTCCTGCAAAAGAGCTCAAATATGATGCTTTCCTGAAAAAGATGGTAAAGCCGTTTACGCCTGCACTAAAGGAAATATTTTTCAAGAATTTTTCTTATACAACAGGGAATGTTTTTAATCTCATAAAAGAGAAAATGCCGTCGAAGAATATAGTGTTTCTTGTTGATGATACAGAAGAACTTTCAAAAGAGCATTTCGATCTCTTAGTGAATCTTTTTGAAAGCATGAAAAATATAAAAGTTTTTGCTAGCATTAATCCTTCAAGTGAGAAAAGCGTGGATCTTTCAAAGTTTGGAAGCGATGATCTTGGAATAAGATTAAAAGAACCGGATTATGAAGAATTAAGAGAAATGATTGAGAAAAGGATAGAAAATTTTGGGGGAATTGATATAAAGCCTTTTTCGAATGCTCAATTAAAGGCATTGGCGAAAAAAATAGGAAACAATCCAAGAGAATTTTTATCTTTATGCAACAAAAAAGCAATAGAGTTATCTCTTGATAAAAAACCCTTTGAAGCAGACATAGACGATGAAGATATAGAAGGGATGGAAGAAGAAATAAGCGGTTTCAAATATGACAATACGGTCAATATGGATGACCATCATGTCGATTCTGATTCAACGTTTGAAGGTGACAAGATAGTACAGGAGATATTGGGCACAGAACCAAAAAAGAAGAGAAAAAATAAATGAAGAATGCAATGGGTTACAAGTGGCATAGTTTTATTTCTGTTTCTGTTTTTTTATTGCTTATTTTTGTAAATGCGATTGTAGATTATTTTGAATTTACAAGCTTTGAATTTATCGCTTTATTTTTAATATCGTTTCTTTATGGATTAATGCCTGATATAGATACAATGAAAAGTAAAATAGGCAAAATATACTTAACAATTTCTTTAATAGTAATCTTATTCGGAATTTTATTGTCTTTTTATAAAATGTCGATTATAGTCGCTGTTATACTATTGTTTTTTGTATTAGTAAAGCATAGGGGGATAACGCACACAGTTTTGGGTGCGCTTATATTTTCAATACCTTTGATTTTTATAGGAATAGAATATTTCGTATTTGGTTTAATATCTTATCTTTCGCATTTATTTGCAGATGGAAAAATTAAGCTAACCTGAACCTATGTTATCCCACATGAGCATAGACATCATTTGATTATACATAAAAAGTTTCCATATATCAAATCTTTCTTTGATTTCAGGATCCATGTAATTGTTACTTCCGCCAAGGTTCATTTTAGACGTTCTTTGTATTTCTCTTAAATCGTTGAAACTTATTGTTTCGTTGTTGTAAGGTTTGCCTGTTAATTCGTTTATTTCGCCAGTATCGGAAACGTAGAAAGTTTGTTGTTTTGGAATAAACACATCACCATATCCAACACCTTTGTATATGTAATTTTTTGTACCGATTTTTACATGGTATGTTTGCCCTCTAACACCCAACACACTAAACATATACGTATTTTCCTTGTTAATATTTAAATAAGCAGAAATAATCGCTTTACTTTTTTTGAGAGATATTTTCTGGATGTTGTCTATTAATTCAGTTACTCTTTTCTTTTTTACTTTATCTTCTTCTTTTATCATTACTTTAATTTTTTCAGGAAGGCTTTCTTTTTTAGGAATATTCGTATTAAATTTTAGAACCATATTTTTTTCAACTAAAGAATCATCTATCGACGCCAACATTTTTTCAAGAGTGCTTTTTAATTTTGTGTTTATCATCTGGATGTTATATCCAGCCAACATGTATATAAACCTTTGTCACACCCTACTAGAAATGAATTACACGGAAATCATTTTTCCTTTTGGTCCGGGGTTGATAAGAATTGTTTTGTGATAGATTTGTTTTTTCTCATTACTTTCGTGAAGATGGCCTGATAAAGCATAAAGTGGTTTATACTTCCTTATGAAATTAGTGTAAGTCTTGCACCCACAGGGCTGGTCCCAAATCATATCTAATTCAGTTCCAAAAGGTGGTCCATGGGTTAATAATATTGTTTTCTCTCCTTTTTTTCTAATTTTTTTATATACATCAATTAGTTCTTTGAATTTTGGTTCTACAAGAGAAAATCCTCCACCCCCAAAACCTAAAAATAATACATCATCCTGCCTATAAGCTTTTTTATGAAGAAATTGGATATTTTTCATATTTTTAATATCACTCTTTATTTCTGACACAACCTCATGATTGCCATGGATAAGAAGAGTTTTTATTTTCATCTTATCTATTTGTTTCAATATGCTTTTTTGATACTGGCCAAATATTGTAAAATCTCCCAAACATATCAAAATGTCAGGCTTTTCTTTTTTTGCTTTTTTTATTACACTCTTTAGAGCCTTTTCACTTCCATGTGTGTCTGTGAAAACCAATATTTTCATGTTTATACCTCTTCGAAATAATCTCTCAATACAAGTATATCAAGATTATTTATATCTTCTGCTATATGCAATCTTCCATTCCCTATTTCTGTCATTTCACCTGCGAGTTTTTTACCGGCTTTGTTTAAACTGATACCTATAATTGAGATTGTTATATTGGCTGCTGAGGCATTTGAACATGAATCTAAAGTTTCTTTATTGGGGTCTTCTCCTTCAGTAGGCATAGCATCAGTGATTATAATGAGATGTTTTGTTGTATCGTTTTTATTGAATAATTCATATGCCTTGTTTATTGTTTTGGATATATTTGTTTGATTCGTTGCTTTCACTGCATTTATTTTTTGCAGTAAATAACCAAAATCGTTTGTTGGAGAGACTTCTTCTTTAACATCGTCTCCGAAGATTATTAAGCCAACTTTATTTTTTTCTTCTATCGCTTTAAATGCAAGAGCAATTCCTGCTTTCTTTGCCATTTCTATTTTCTTGCCTTTCATGCTTGCCGAAGCATCAATTGCATACACAATTTCAATATTGCCTTTTGCTTTTCTGTCTACTGCTTTCAGGTCTTCAAAATAAATAGTATCATGATTTCTTTTTATAGCGAGTTTTATCGAAGCCCTTACATCAATATCTTTGTACCGAGTTCCTTTCTTGTATTTTTTTATGTCGTCTCTTTCACCATATGTGAAGTTTTTCTTGTTGACCTTTTCCCCCAAAAAACCGTGACTTTTCAGATTTTCAATCTCTTCGAGGTACATGATAACAGAAGAAAGTTCTAAACCTTTTTTTGTTATTATTCCTTCTTTATCAATTAGTTTTTCTTTTTTTAGTTGTTTTATTCTTGAGCTTATGTTCTTTTTTAACTCGTCTTTGAATTCAGGTATTTTTCTATTTCTTTCTACATAATCAGCGTCATAACCTGTTACTTGTCTGATTAATCTTTCACCGTACAATTTGCTAGAAAGTTTAAAATTGTCAACTAAATTTTTAAACATCATATCCGGTGTGAAAGAACCTACATTGTAGTTTATTGCTTCAGATATTAATTTCCCGTCATCTATTTTTTTTCTGTCATTGGACAAAACAGAACGCATAAGCTTATCGTCAACTTCACTTGTTCCTAATTTCCCTTTTTTCTCCTCTATCTCTTCAAGAGTGTTTAATTCTATATTGTCATCAGGGTAAATCACTCTCTTTTGAATCTAATATGTCGGGATTCTTTTCAGTAAATGAATTAAGATTTTCTTCCAGGAATTCTGTTGTACTTTTGAGATATTTAAGGCTGGGCTTTAGTCTTATTCTATGACTGAGCACAGATATAAGGGTGTCTTTTATGTCATTGAATGTAACTTTTTTCCTTTCTCTTAATAAGGCATATGCCTTTGCTCTTTCCACAATACCTATCGTTGCTCTGACGCTTGGTTTTTTCTCAAGGTCTTTGTTTTTTCTTAAATGATGAATAAAGGAAACGGTAAACGACAACAAACTATCTGGAAACTCAACCCCTATTTCATTCTCATTCATTTTTACAATTTCTTCTTCTATTTCCGGAGTTTCAGGATAACCCATGTATATAACATCGAATCTGTCTAAAAAGACATCGGATAACCTTTCAGTTGAAGAATCTTCTGGGTTCATCGTTGCTATTAATATAAAATTTGCTGGAAATTCAAAAGAATAATTGCTTATAGTAGCTCTTCCCTCTTCGAGTACTTGAAGAAGAGAATTTTGTAACCGTTCAGGGCACCTGTTGACTTCATCAAAGAATAATATTCCTTGGTTGGCTTTGAAAATCTTTCCCGGAGTAAATGCTTCCAAACTTAAAGGGCCGTATTTTAGAGCTTTTATAGGGTCTATGTCACCAATCAAATCTTCGACTGTTAAGTCAGGACTTCCCTGTATTCTAACGAATCTTTCGGGAATTTCTTTTATTTCCTGTTTTTTATTTTTGCATAATGGGCAAGAAGGTTCATTCGGAGGACAATTAAATCCACAATTATTGACTTTAATACTTGGGAGAAGATTTGCGGCGCTTTTTGCGAGAGTAGTTTTTCCTACTCCTGGCGGTCCGACTAATATTACATGCCTTCCCAAAAGCAATGTGGATTTTAGATGTTCTTTGACATCTTCTTTTCCTTTTATTATTGAAAAAGTTTCCTTATCTTTCATAACTACATCTTTTACATCATTTAAAAAATCTATTTTCATAATAACACCTTCATTCTTCAGGTTCAAGTCTCTTTTCTTTCATTATTTCTTTTATCACTTTTGCCTGCTCTTCTATTGTCTGGAGAAGTTCGATGTCGGAGAAGTTCTCTGTGGCACATCCTTGACAATAGAACTCACTGCTTCCTTTAATGCAATATGTTGCATCACTTCCACAAATTATACATTTTTTCCCCATCTTGACTAAGTCTTCCTTTTTGGTTTATAAAGCTATTGATTCATCTTTTGTTCGACGATAAGTTTAAGTTCTTTTTCATTTACAAGGTTGTCGAGATTCATCTCTTTAACGGCATCTTTTAAGTTTTTAAATTCTGTTTCATGTGCGAGATGTCTTATTTTTTGGATTGTTGCAGATGTTGCAGATTCAACCTTTGAAAGATTGTTTTTTATTTCATCTAGATTTTTTTTGGCTGAATCAACTGAATCCAAGAGTGAGTCATGGATGTGTTCCAAATTTGTATTTCTCTCGTTTATTTTTTTTTGAATATCTATCTCAGATTTTTCGATATGGATTATACGTTTTTCGAAATTAACCTTCACATCTTTAATCTCGTTTAATGATGCCTCTTCGTTGTTATCTACATTTTGCTGTGAAAAAAGACCCATCACTCATCACCGACGTGGAAAACAACACTTTCGGGAAGTATCAATAACCAACTTTTGCCATAAAGTTTCATTGTAATAGAATAATCATCAGAAATCCTTCGTATTTTATTTATGAATATTCTTAATGTTCCAGGATCCTCAATAATCTTTTTTAGATCAATAAAAATTATGTTGTTTCCTTCTTTTAGGCATTTGGTTATTCCTTTTATCTCAAGTGATTCATCAACGTCATAGAATTTTATGTTCATGAATGGTGTTTCTTCTACTTTTATAAAACCATTTTTTGTGAGATCTTCATATCCGTCTCCTTCCTGAGAAGTATCTTTGCCACCCATAGGTAAACTTTAGGCATATGGAATTTATAAATCTTTTGAAAAAAATCATTCAATCTTGTCAATTTCTTCATCTTCCGTTCCAGCTTTGGGGATAAGGCTTTCTATATCTTTTGATTCTTTATCAAGATTTTGCTCTATTTCAGTCATCTTTTTTTCTAATTCATTATCAACTTCATCTTCAATGTCCAGTTCTTTGTCAGGAGTTTCTTCTGGTAGTATTTCCACATACTCAAGGTCTTCTTCAGAATCCTTCTCAAGTTCTTCGAACTCATCCATGGTGATTTAAATAGAAAGGGAATATATAAACTTTTTGAATAAAAAAATTAAGATTCTGTTTTAGAATCTGTTGTTTCTTCTTTTTTCTCAGGCTCTTTTACTACAGGTTTTGGTTCTTCCTTCTTCTCTTCAACTGGTTTTTTTTCTTTTTTAATTACTTTCTTTTCCTTTTTAGAGTCTTTTTCATCTTCAAAAGAATAACCTGTTAGTTCTGCATGGATAACATTCTCATCTTTTTTCGCAGTTACTTTAACATGGTGAGGTGGATTTTTTATACCATCTTTCCAGATTTTTTCATTGAGATGCTTTCCAATTTTGATGTCATCACTTTTTAGATGCCTTTTCAAGAAATCTTTCAGAGCAGTGATAGCTTTCTTTGCTCTTTTGTATTTCGGAGCTTTTTGAAATTCCTTCCTAAGAGGGATGTTGTAAGTTTTTTCTTCTGCCATTTTATTACCTATGCTTTAGTCTTACCTCTTCTCCAATGCCTCTTTATGAAAGTATGTCTTCCAGGATGTACTTTTCTGCCCAGTCCATACATTTTTGGAACAGTCCAGAATGGAGCCCATCTTGTTTGTTTGTTCTTCTTAATGAGTCTAAGTTTTCTGCTTAAGTGTAGGAATCTTGCCATTGTATTCATTCCTCCTTCTTGCCGTCTGTATTTTCAGGCGTTTCTTTTTCAGGAGTTTTCTCCTCTTTAACTTCTTCCTTCACTTCTTCAACCTTTTCTTCAGGTTTTGGTTCTT
>CAZZGN010000050.1:0-8714 GCA_964654165.1 uncultured Methanosarcinales archaeon
TACCATCCAGGCTTCTTGTTCCAGTTAAATCATCAATATTATTTCTATATACTTTTTCTGCAAGATTAGGAGTGTTTAAACCAATATATTTTTCTACTACCATTTCAAGTCCAGCAGCTCCAAGTTGAGGAATATTTTTTGCAAGATCATCAGTAGGATATGAAGATGCTACAGGGTTATATGATGGATTGAATAATTTAGAACCAACAAGTTTACCTATTTTATAAAATACAAATGTTCCCAAAACTACCCCTGCTGTTTGCACATAATCCATGATATCAGCACTTTGATTTTGAGAAATAATATTCATTAGACTTTCATATCCTTGCCAGAACCCTGCACTGATTAAGGGGATAGCAATCCCAATAGTTCCACCAAGCTTTCTATTTTTTGCTATATTTTCGGTAATTTCATTGAATGTATTTATATCTTTTTGATTCATGTTAACATCACTTATGTGTGGATTATTCACCCATATATAAACTTTTCTATTTATAACCACTATAAAGTGATGAAATAATTCAAGGTTTATAAATAAAACATTCTTTCCAGGGCATTATGGCAAGAATTGTCCTGATTTCATTAACTATGAAGACAATTGATGTACTATATTGAAAAAATTTCTTTGAATCCGAATAAACCTACTGGACATTCTGAAAATATTTTATCTCAATGACCAGTGGACACTGGACATAGACGCGCGTGAGAGTTATAAACAAATTTTATTTTCATCTATTTATGTACAAAATAATCCAAACAGAGTTTTTTGAATCAGATTTTAATAAAACTATTCCCGGCAACTTGAAAAAGCATGCCAAAGAAAAAATAAATTCCTTAAGATTGAATCCTGAAAGAGGAAAGATGCTTTCATACAGTTTCTTAAGAGAATTAAAAGTCGATAAATTTAGAATTTATTATATGGTTTACAAAGACATAATAACGATTCTTTTAGTAGCAATTGGTGATAAAAAGACCCAAAAGAGAATGATTGATGGAATAAAGAAAAAGAGAGAATCGCTTAAAGTTTTTGCACACAATTACAAAAAATATTTAAACAATGGAGGATGATAAAATGTATATGAATGCAGAAGAAAAAAGATTATTGAAAGAACAGAATGAACTTATGGAAAAATTAGTAATGTCACTTGAAGATGTCAAGGCCGGAAGAATAAAGCCTTTTAAATAAGATTCATTTCTTTCCACACTCTCAACTCCACAAAATATAATAACTCATTCTATTACTCAAATTAAATGGTCAAAAAAATCATTCTCGCTAAACCAAGGGGTTTTTGTGCAGGTGTTAAAAGAGCAATCAAAACAGCTGAATTAGCTTTGGAAAAATATGAGAAAATATACATAAAGCATGAAATTGTCCATAACAAGCATGTTGTTAAGGCTTTAGAAGAAGAAGGTGCAATAACCATCAACAAATTAGAAGAGGTTCCTGAAAATTCTACAGTTATCTTTTCAGCACATGGTTCCTCTCCACAAGAATATGAATTAGCAAAAAAAAGAAATCTCAAAGTTATAGATGCAACATGCCCTTTAGTTACTAAAGTACATTTAGAGGCAAAAAAATTTGCAAAAGAAGGTTACAACATAATTTATATTGGTAAAGAAGGACATCAAGAAGCAATAGGTGTATTGGCTGAATCTTCAAATATCATATTAATATCTTCAATTGAAGATATCCATAAACTTAATTTTGAGAATAATAAAATAGCATGCCTGACTCAAACTACTTTAAACGTTAACGACACAAATAATATTATCAAAGCATTAAGGGAAAAATTTCCTTCTCTAGTTGTACCAGTAAAAGAGGACATTTGTTTTTCAACAACAAACAGACAAGAGGCTGTGAAAGAATTAACAAAACTATGCGATGTAATAATTGTTGTCGGAAGCAAAAACTCTTCAAATTCAAATAAACTTGTACAATTAGCAAAACAATTAGGAAAAAAAGCATATTTAATAGATGATCTAACAGAATTGCCAGAACTTAATGCAGATGTTCTTGGTATAACTGCAGGAGCAAGTGCTCCAGAACATTTAGTAAAAGAACTTATTAATTATTTCAACTGTGATGTAGAAGAATTAAAAATCATTGAAGAAGATATCATTTTTTCTCTGCCAAAAATCGACAATTAACAAAATATTTATATACAACAGTTCCTAAAATCAGCAATAAGAGGTGCTATGATGATCTACGGTAATTGCGAATTTGTTGATAAGAAATACAAGCCTAAATCTAATGATTTGATTGTTGAATATTATGTCGAACCTATTAAGGGAGAGACAATGGAGAGGATGTGTGAATACCTTGCTGGAGAATCTTCTATTGGAACATGGACGAAAATAAAAACGATGAATCCCTCAATAGCAAGAAAACTAAAACCGCACGCGTATTATATAGATAAGAAGAGAAAAATAATCAAGATTGCTTATCCTCAGGAATTATTTGAACCTGGAAATATGTCGGGAATACTTTCCTCAATTGCTGGAAATATCTACGGAATGAAACAAGCCAAACATTTAAGATTAGAAGATATACATTTCACAAAAAAACTTGTAAAATCTTTTCCTGGTCCTAAATTTGGAATTGAAGGTATAAGAAAAATTACAGGAGTTAGAGGCCGTCCTCTTATTGGAACAATAGTAAAGCCAAAAGTTGGTTTAACACATAAACAGCATGCCGATGTAGCATATGAAGCATGGGTTGGAGGTTTAGATGTCGTCAAAGATGATGAAAATCTAACTTCTATGTCATTCAATAATTTCTACAAAAGAATGGATGCTACTTTCAAGGCAAGAGACGAAGCAGAAAAAGAAACAGGAGAAAAGAAAATTTATCTTCCAAACGTAACTGCTGAATATGGGGAAATGAAAAAAAGAACAGAGTATGTTAAGAAAAAAGGCGGAGAGTTCATAATGGTTGATGTACTAACAGTTGGTTGGAGTGCTGTTCATTCGCTAAGAATACTCACAGGAAAACTGAACCTAGCTTTACATGGGCATAGGGCGATGCATGGTGCGTTAACAAGAGACCCAAGACATGGAATTTCAATGCTAGCATTAGCAAAAACTTATCGTTTGTTGGGCATAGATCAATTGCACATAGGAACTGCAGGCATAGGAAAGATGTATGGAAAGAAAGATGAAGAATTATCAATAGAAGAAGAAATAGAAAAACAAAATATTCAGACAGATGAAACATTATTAAGGCTTTCTCAAAGATGGTTCAGTATGAAACCAACTTTAGCAGTTGCTTCTGGTGGTATAAGCCCGTTAGCTGTTCCCGAAATTATAAAAGTGATGGGAATTGATATTGTAATACAGGCAGGAGGGGGAGTTCATGGCCATCCTCTTGGTACAAGAAGAGGTGCCGCAGCAATGAGACAAGCAGTGGAAGCTACTATGCAAACAATTCCCTTGAAAAAATATGCAGAAGAACATATAGAACTTGCAGAAGCCATTGCAAAGTGGGGTAAAAGATAAATTTATATATTATAACGCTTAAAATTGGAATATTGCATTTATTGCATAATAAAAAAGAGGTGATTCATGATGGATGTAGGTACGTATGGAAGTCAACTTGGTTCTGTCTTTACAACAATTTGGGATAGTATCGTGAACGTTATTCCGGGAATAATAGCAGCAATAATAATTTTGTTATTAGGTTATTTCCTTGGTTGGTTGTTGTTTGTCATTATCGAGAAAGCATTAGTGAAATTAAAACTGGACAAATGGGTTGTCGAAGAGACAGGATTGAAAAAAGTTATAGGCAAATTTAAATTATCACATTTCTTGGCTATAATTGCTAAGTGGTATGTGTTCATACTGTTTTTTCCACCAGCAGCAGAAGCTGTCAATCTTATGAGTTTCTCAAAGTTGCTGATTGATTTATCGCTTTGGATACCAAATCTAATTGCAGCTGTTGTTATAGCAATTTTAGGTATATTAATTGCAAATTATCTAAAGCTGAAAATAGAGCACGTTTCATTTCACAACTCTCGTCTTGTGGCCAGTATGTCACAGGTTATAGTTTTGATATTTACGTTCCTTGTTGCGTTGGAACAACTTGGAATTGACATATCAGTTGCTTCTAATAGTTTCTTGATAATACTATCAGGAGTTGTGCTTTCATTGGCTTTAGGTTTTGGACTAGGAATGAAATCAGAAGCGGCGAAAATTGTTAAGAAATGGAGAAAAAAGCTGTAAAGCTTTTTATTTTTTCTTTTTAAAATTTAAAGTAAATAGAATTATTTTTCGATTATTTTTCGTATTTCTCTTATGAATTCATCGGCTTGAGCATAATATGCGTCATATTCTTTACCTGAAATTTCCTTAATTTTTCTATGTGCAACTCCTTTATAAATTTCATAGAATTTTTTCATAGTTTCTGCATGTTTTCTTTTCAATAATCCTTCACTAACTAACCTAACTTGTAATAAATCAGCAACATGTTCAGGACTTGGGGGCATTTCACCGAGTTTCATCAGTGCAGCATGCGCAGCGTCAATCACTGCCCAATATAAATCAACAGTCGCTTGCAAAATATGCCACTTTGAATTGTGTAATGTTGTGGGTGCTCTGGAAAAATAAGTCCATACACTTTCAGCGGTTGGTTTGATTCTTCCCTGTGACAACAACCTTTGCATAGGCTCAAAAAATCCGGAATCAATTAATGCAACCCCATCCCTCAACATATTTATAGCTATAGGATCTCCATTTCTCATAAAATCCCAGAAGGATGTAAATCTTAAAGTCGTTATATGAAGTTGTTTTGATATTTTCACAACTAATTTTTCAAGTATTAATTTGTATGTTTCAATTATTTCTGGTGAAAGGTATATTGAAACATCATCAACAATGAGCAGTATATCAATATCACTGTCTTTATCAGTTTTCTTTTTTGTTTGGCTTCCAAAAAGAACAATAGCCTTCAGAAAAGTTCCATATTCTTTATAGGCTTCTTTTGAGAATTTATATGCTATATCAAGATCTTCATTTTTATATTTTTCTTTATTTAACGATTCTTTCTTTTCAACCTTATAATCCATAAACTACCACAATCTTATATATCTAAGAGTTGTTTATTAACTTTATTGACTCTTGAGAGGGAGTGATATTATTTACAAGGGCCCATAATTAAAGTGTATCTTAAAGATAAAAACATCGTTATTTTCTCTTTTTCAAAACATTTTTATAATAATCAGCATTTGCCAGCTTCATGCCTTCGGATAATTACGAATTAATAATTACGGAAAAACCTGCTGCTGCACAAAAGATAGCATCAGCTTTAGCGTCGGGAAAGTCATTAAAACAAGCGGATAATAAAGTCCCTTATTATGAAATAACTCATGGAAACAAAGATATTATTGTCGCTTCAGCTGTCGGTCATTTGTTTACATTGGCGGAAAAGGATAAAAAAGGTTTCAATTATCCTGTATTTTCTGTTGAGTGGGTTCCTTCTTCAGATGTCAATAAAGCTTCTGCATTTACTAAAAAATATCTATCACTTTTAAAAAAATTGTCAAAGAAAGCAAAAGAATTTACAGTTGCAACAGATTATGATATAGAAGGAGAAGTTATAGGTTATAATGTTATACATCACATCTGCAAGCAAAAAGATGCAAACAGGATGAAATTCTCTACGCTAACAAAAGATGATCTTATTGAAGCATATGAACATAAATCAAAAACTTTGGACTGGGGGCAGGTAAATGCCGGTCTAACACGTCATGAATTAGATTGGTATTATGGGATTAATTTATCCAGAGCTTTAACAGCTTCGTATAAAGCAACTGGTGGTTTTAAAATAATGTCTTCTGGACGTGTACAAGGTCCTGCTTTAAAGATAATTGTTGAGAGAGAAAGAGAAATACAATCCTTTAAACCAATTCCATTTTGGCAGATTGAACTTAAAGGCAAAATAACTAAAGGAACTTTAATTGCTTTACACAAAGAAGACAAATTTTGGGAGAAAAATAAAGCAGATGTGGTTATGAAAAAAACCAAAGGTCATGACGCAAAAATTGATGCTCTTCAAAAGAAGAGTTTCAAACAACAACCACCATTTCCATTCGATTTAACAACTTTACAAACAGAAGCATACAGATGTTTTGGAATTTCACCAAAAGAAACACTTTCCATTGCTCAAGAACTTTATACTTCAGGTTATATTTCTTATCCGAGAACATCATCTCAAAAATTATCGGAAAAATTGGGATTTAAGAAAATATTGAAGGCATTATCAAAAGATGAACTATACAAACAAATTGCAGAAGCAGTTCTAAAAACAAAATTAAAACCAAATAATGGAAAGAAAGATGATTCTGCGCATCCAGCTATTTATCCAACAGGTGCAATCGCAAATATTACAGATAGAAAACAAAAAATTTATGATTTAATTGTAAAAAGATTTTGTGCAACCTTTGGCGAACCAGCAACAAGGGAAACAGTAACTATAGACATTAATTGCAATGAAGAAATTTTTATAGCAAAAGGGACAAGAACTATAGAAAAAGGCTGGCATGATTTTTATGCACCCTATGTTAAATTGGAAGAGGAAGAACTTCCAGAATGTAAAGAAAATGATGAAGTCAAAGTTAAAGAAATAAATCAATATGAAAAAGAAACTCAGCCACCAAAAAGATATACTCCTGCTTCCATAATTAAAGAGCTTGAAAAAAGAAGTTTGGGAACGAAATCAACACGTGCTCAAATTGTTGATACATTATTTGAAAGAAATTACGTAACTGAAAAAGCAATAGTTGCAACTGATTTAGGCATGAAGACAATTGAAACATTAGAAAAATATTCTCCACGTATTATTGATGATGAGTTAACAAAACATTTTGAAGAAGAAATGGATGGAATAAGAGAAAACAAGAAAAAACCTAATGAAGTTCTTGAGGAAGCTAAAATATTTCTTACAGAAGTTCTCATTGGTTTTAAAGAAAAGGAAAAAGAAATTGGTGAAGAACTAAAATCTGCACATAGAGAAACACAAGATATTGAAAATACATTAGGGAAATGTCCTAATTGCAAAGAAGGTAATTTAATGATGAAAAGAGGTAAGTTCGGCAGGTTTATTGCATGCAGTTCCTACCCAGATTGTAAATCTACTTTTAAAATACCTCAAGCAGGTTTAATAAAAAAACTGAAAAATCCATGCAAAGAATGTAATTATCCACTTGTTTCCATGTTTAGGAAGGGTTCAAAACCTCAGCAATTGTGTATAAATCCTGATTGTATTTCTAAAAAGACGAAAATCAAGAAGAAATGGATAAAGAAGCACAGGAAAAAATTGAAAAACCATGTCCAAAATGTGGGGAAAAATTGCTTATCAGATCGAGCATATATGGGAAATTTATTGGTTGTTCTGGCTACCCAAAATGTAAATACACAGAAAAGATAGGAAATGCCAAAGGGCCAGGCGACGATCTCCTCTAAAATCCCTTTCTTTCATCCAAAACCTTTAAATATCACTGCTTAATCTCACGAATGTATGAAATTGCCAAAAACTGTCAAAAGATTGTGTCCTAGTTGCAAGAAACACACAGAACATAAGATAATGAGTAATAAAAGAAAAACAGCTAGTTCTCTAAAAAGAGGTAGCAAATATAGAGCTAAAAAAAGAGGATTGGCTAAAGGCACTGGCAATTTAGGAAGATATTCAAAACCAGCTGTAACAAAATTCAAACTTACAGGCGCAAAAACAACAAAAAAAACAGATTTGCGTTATACATGTTCAGTATGCAAGAAAACACACGCACAAAAATCTGGAATCAGAGCTAAGCGTTTAGAATTTCAATGAGGTTTAAAATGAGAAAAATAACCGAACCGACATCAAAATTTATAAAGATCAGATGTCTTAAATGTAAAAATGAGCAAGTAATTTTTGGAAAGTCATCTTCTCATAATAAATGCCTTGTCTGTGACTCAGTGCTTTCCGAACCTACAGGGGGCAAAAGCAAAATAAGTGCACGTATCCTTGAGGTCCTTGAGTAAAAATGCTTTATCAGAAAGATGGTATGCCTGAAGAAGGTGAATTAGTTCTTTGCAATGTTACTAGTGTTCAGCATCATTCAGTTTTTGTAAGAATAGATGAATATAACAAAATAGGCATGATTCACATTTCAGAAATTTCTCCGGGTAGAATTAGAAATATAAGGGATTTTGTTGTTGAAGGGAAAGTTATAATTTGTAAAGTTCTTAGAATAAATATGGAACGTGGTCATATTGACTTATCTCTTAGAAGAGTCAGTGAAGGTCAGAGAAGAGAAAAAGTCAATGAGATGAAACAAGAACAAAAAGCAGAAAAAATTATAGAATTTGTTGCAAGGGACTTAAAAATAACAAAAGACGAGCTTTTTGAAAAAATCCAAGAGAATATTTTCAAGAATTATCCGACAGTGTATTTATGCTTTGAAGAAGCTTATCGTCCATTTCCGCGAAATCAAAACTTGAATTTTTCCTTTTCCGCCAGTAAAATCCTCCAGTGCTACTCCCACTGTTGATTCACCATCTTTAGCTTTACGCATATGTCCAGCAGTTGCAGAAGCTGCTAAGCTATCGCCTGTTTTTATCACCTCTCCATTGTTTTCTACAAAACCAGGGATTCGTCCAAGCATTGCCACCACCACAAATCTATCTGGATTATCTCTGATTTCATCGATAACTGCTTTAGAGATTTCTGCTTCCCTTTTAGC
>CAZZGN010000051.1:0-8619 GCA_964654165.1 uncultured Methanosarcinales archaeon
ACTAATTGAAATTTATAAACATCCGAAAATGTTTAAATTTCTTCATATCCCTATAAGTATTAGCTACATTATGCAATTGCTTCATATCTAATATTTCTTCTCCACATTTTTCGCATTTGTAATAAGAATATTCAACGCCTTCAGGAGTATTTCCTTTTGCTTCTTTCATCTTTCCTGAACATTCAGAGCATTTTTTCATCTTAATTACCTTTTTCAATTGTTAATATTTTTATTTTATTTCCAGTTATCTCTCCCATACATATCACTTTGAAATTCTTATAACTCTTTGAAAATTTAATATTGTGTTTGGCAAACCTCTCTATTTTCCCTCCTTTTATCGTGGCTTCAATCATATCAGGATCTATATCTCTTTCCAAAGCTCTGATAAAAGCGTGCCTCTTTATTTCAAGGGTATACTTGGTGACATCCATGATATCACTTAATATCAAGTAATATCTTATGATATTTATAGTTTGTGTTTTTCATAAAATTGAGTACTTAACTAGATTTTACATAGCTTTTGTTCAAAATAATTGATTTTTTTCAGAACAATCGGAAATCACGTTTTTTTAAAACCCATTCTTAAGTAATATTTAAATATCAGTTCTACCAAAAATAATATACCCAGTTAAAGAGGTATAATAATGGAAAAAAACAATTATGCTTATATTGCGATCGTTGCTATTGTAGCAGTAGTTGCATTAGTTGTATTGATGAGTGGAAAAGGAGCGGTGAAAGAAGCTTCACCAGTTGTGTTCACAGCAGATGATAATAGGAATCTTGGTGGGCAAGCGATGAAAAGCGGAATAGTACAAACAAACGAAAAAATCGAACCAGAATCTTACATTGGGTATATTACTGAAGCTTGCTTTGCTATTTGCAAAAATCAATACCAAGATTGTTTAAATGGTTGTGGAGGTAATCCTGTGTGTACTAATACATGTGGTATTATAGAAAGCAGATGCATTGTTTCGTGTTATATAGGAAGTTTTGCTATGTGGGATGAATTAAATATACCCAAAACAACCAGTCCGACCTCATTCTTTAGCGATTATGAAGAAAGAATGAATAAAATAACTGAGAGTGTAGAAGAAGCTAAAATAACTGAAGGTGACGCTATAGTACCAAATTGCCATGGAATGTGCTCTACAGGCTGGAATAGTTGTTTAGATGGTTGTGGAGACCCATCATTTTCACCAGGTTATACTTTTTGTACAAACATGTGTATGTTAACATATGATGAATGCACCCTTAGCTGCTGGTTAATAAATGCTGTTTATTGAAGGTTGTAGTATTTTATTAGTTTATAATATAAGGAACGAGGTATAATAATGGCAAAAGAAAAAAAGAATGATTATGCTTATATCGCGATTGTCGCTATTGTAGCTATAGTTGCATTAGTTGTATTGATGAGTGGAAATGGAGTTACAAAAGAAACACCGTCAATGTTACTAGAAGAATCAGAAGAAAACATTGTAGGTCAAGCAATGAGAGGAGAACAAACAGCTCCCAAATCACCGACCCAATCAATACCTTATATAGATCCAACAGATTGTGTTGAAGTAAGTGGTGTTGAGCAGAACTATAATGGTAATGTTAGCATTACATATCAAGCGACATGCCCAACAGGTAGAGTAATAACTTCTCCGTTCGGGTTTCATTGTGGAGCAGGAGCTCTTAAATCAGCCAACCCAATACTCGTACCAGGAAAAATGACAGGTGTAATATATGTCACGTGTGGAAATATCAATAATCATTATATGACCTTAGATGTAACTTGCTGTAAAGTAATCTATCCTTAATTTTTTCTCTTTTTCTTTATTATTTATATTGCGGAGCATCTGACTCGCTCTGCTGCGTGGTTTCTCGAAAACTCACTTGCATAAATCAGTAAGTTTTCTGTTTAGCTCCAAGGCAGTCATTATAATTACAATTAATCTCTCACCACCCATAACCACTACAGTATACTTTTCCTCTACTTCTTATCCAAAACCTTTATAAAGGGAGAATTAATCCCACTTCTTACTCGACAAGATAATCGAGGTGGTCTAAGACCATCATAATAAACAAGCCTGAAAAAGAGTAGTTCAGTACGCGTTTACACGTATTCTAGGAAAACTCTATGAAAAGGTTATTTATTCGAAAAATCAAGTAAGAGTTAGATATCAAAATGCCAAAGAAAGTCAATCCAAGAAGGGGAACATTACAGTTCTGGCCTAGAGTTAGGGCTAAAAAAGAAACTGCAAAGGTTAGACACTGGGTTAATGGTAAAGAAGCTAAGCCCTTAGGTTTCGCAGGATATAAGGTTGGTATGACACATATTATGTATACAGACAACATCAAGACATCTATATCCAAGGGACAGGAAATTTCCTCACCCGTAACGGTTATCGAATGCCCACCACTAAAGATTGCGGGTATAAGATTCTATAAAAATTCCCCAGAAGGCATAAAAGCCATTGGCGATGTTTTTACAACAAAACTCGATAAAAACCTTACTCCTTCTCCAAAATCATCAAAAAAAATTGAAGATTTCACAGATTTTGATTTTTTATATCTAATCGTTCATACACAACCAAAGCTTACAGGAATAGGAAAGAAAAAACCTGAATTATTTGAATTGGCAATTGGTGGAAGTAAAGACGAGCAATTAAGCTATGCAAAAGAAAAATTAGGAAGTGAAATAACAATCAATGATGCTTTCGAAGCAGGACAACTTACTGATATTCATGCAATTACAACAGGAAAAGGATTCCAAGGACCTGTTAAAAGATTTGGAGTTAAAGTTAGAGAAAGTAAGTCCGAAAAAACAAAACGAGGACCAGGTAGTTTAGGACCATGGAAAGCTCAGATGCATATAATGTGGAGAAATCCTCTTGCAGGTAAAATGGGTTACCATTTAAGAACAGAATACAACAAATGGGTCATGAAAATTGGAGATAAACCAGAAGAAGTCAATCCTAAAGGGGGATTTGTCAATTATGGTGTTGTCAAAAATAATTATGTTCTTATGAAAGGTTCCATTGGCGGACCAAAGAAAAGACTAATCACATTCACACAAGCAACAAGACCTAGTAAAAATGGATCTCGTGAAGCTCCATCAATTGGTTTTGTAAGTTTAGAATCAAAACAGGGTTAAAATGAAACTCAAATTATTCAACACAAAAAAAATAGAATCGGCTGGTGTAGAATTACCTTCACAATTCTCAGAAGATATAAGACCAGATCTTATTAAGAGAGCCGTTCACGCTATTCAAGCTAACACAAGACAGAAATACGGAGCTAAACCGGATGCTGGACTAAGAGTGTCAGCAGATATTTCAAGAAGAAGACATAATTTCAAAGGTTCTTATGGTTATGGAATAAGCAGAGTTCCAAGAAAAATAATGTCTGCAAGAGGTACACGTTTCAATTGGGTCGGAGCAGAAGTTCCAGGTACAGTTGGTGGAAGACGTGCACATCCTCCAAAGGCAGATAAAAATTGGGATAAGAAAATTAACGTAAAAGAAAAAAGAAAAGCAATCCGTTCTGCAATGAGTGCAACAGTTGTCGCACAAATTGTTGAAAAAAGAGGTCATAAAGTTCCTAGAAATTATCCATTTATGCTTGATGCAGATTTTGAAGCTATTTCCAAAACTGATGAACTAATAAAAATTCTTGAATCCATTGGATTAAAAGAAGAATTAGAAAGAACATCAGAAAGGAAAATTAGGGCAGGAAAAGGAAAACTCAGAGGAAGAAAATACAAAACAAAAGTTGGTCCTTTAATTGTTGTATCACAACCATGTCCATTACAAAAGGCAGCAAAAAACATTCCAGGTGTTGAAACAAGGGTTGTTTCAAGAATAAACACAGAACTACTTGCTCCAGGCGCTGATTACGGAAGATTAACATTATGGTCGAAAGGCGCTATCGAGAGGATGACCAAAGAAGGTCTATTCAATTAAAATGGTAGAAAAAAACATAATCAAATACCCATTGTCGACTGAAAAGTCAATAAGATTAATGGAGTCAGAAAATAAACTTATCTTTATTGTCGAATTAAAGGCAAACAGACAAGAAGTTAAGAAAGCCATTGAAAAAATGTTCAAAGTTAAAGTTGACAAAGTTAACGTTATGATTTCACCGAAAGGAAAAAAGAAAGCTTATGTCACGCTAAGTGCGGAGACACCAGCTATAGATGTAGCTACTAAGCTCGGACTGATGTAATAAAATGGGAAAGAGATTAATCCAACAGGCAAGAGGAAAAGGCGGACCTACTTATAGAGCACCTTCATTTAGGTACAAAGGAGAAGCAAAATACATTCCTCAAAATGTTGAAACAATTTCAGGAACTGTTACAGATTTAATAAAATGTCAAGGTCATTCAGGTCCTTTGGCTCAAATTGAATATGATAATGGTGATGTTTGTTTAATGATTGCTCCAGAACAAATTAGAGTCGGAGACAATGTTATGGCAGGCAATGATGCAGAACTCGAAAGAGGGAACGTTTTACCATTACATAATATTCCTGAAGGAACTTTAGTTTTTAATCTTGAATCAGTACCAGGCGACGGAGGAAAGTTTGTCAGAAGCTCAGGTACATTTGCAAGAGTTATTTCGCAAATGAAAGATGGAGTTATTGTACAACTTCCATCAAAGAAGAAAAAAACTTTCCATCCTAATTGTAGAGCAAGTATCGGTGTAATATCTTCAGGCGGAAGAAAAGATAAACCAATGCTTAAAGCAGGCGTAAAGTATTATGCAATGAAAGCTAAAAATAAATTATGGCCGAGCATTTCAGGTAATGCTCAAAACGCAGCTGACCATCCATTCGGAAATTCAAGATCTCAACGTAAATCAAAAGCAAAGCCTGCACCAAAGAATGCACCACCAGGAAGAAAAGTGGGAATGATTAGGCCAAGGCACACAGGAAGGAACAAGTAAAAATGGCAAAGAAAGAATTCACATACAGGGGAAAAACTTTAGATGAGTTAAAAGAAATGGGTATAAATGAATTTATGGAACTCATCCCTGCAAGAAGAAGAAGATCTTTGAAAAGAGGATTTCCAGATGAGCAAAAGAAGCTTCTTGAAAAACTCAAAACAAAAGATAATGTAAAAACACATTGCCGTGAACTTGTTATACTCCCGAACATGGTTGGTAAAGTCATCCTTGTTCATAATGGTAAGGCATTCGTCAAGGTTTTTATTGAAGAAGAAATGATCAGTCACACACTAGGTGAATACGCTCTGACAAGAAACAAAGTATCGCACAGCTCACCAGGAATTGGAGCAACTAAATCAAGCTCAAGCATATCAGTGAAATAAAGATGGCAAAGTACAATTATTCAACGCAAGTGAAAGAGAACATGGCAAAGGCTGTGCTTAGAAGCGCACCCATTTCCACGAAGCATTGCATAGAAATTTGCAATATGCTTAGAAAGAAAAATGTTGAAGATGCAAAGAAAATATTAACACAAGTAATAAATTTTGAAAAAGCTGTTCCATTCAAACGTTTCAATGGAGATGTTGGTCATAAACCAGGAATTGGTCCTGGAAGATATCCTATAAAAGCATCACAGATGATACTCGATTTGCTTGGATCAATTGAAGCAAATGCACAATTTAAAGGTTTATCAACAGCAAACTTACAAATAGTTCACATTTCAGCTCAGAAAAGTTCCCGTCCGTTAAGATATGGAAGACAAAGGGGAAGATTAAGCAAGAGAACAAATATAGAATTAGTTGTTGAAGAGAAAGCAGCTAAGAGAGAAGAAAAAAAACCAGTTGAAAAGAAAACAGAGAAACCTGTAGAAGTAAAACCTAAGGTCGAAGAAAAGAAAAAAGAAGAACCTAAAGTTAAAGAAACTCCAAAAGTAGAACCAAAGGTTGAAGAAAAAAAAGAAGAAGTAAAACCTGAAATTAAAACTACACCGAAGGCAGAAGTTAAGGAAGAACCAAAACCTGTTGTAGAAAAAAAGGAAGAACCTAAACAGGAAGAAAAACCAAAGGTTGAAGTTAAAGAAACTCCAAAACCTGTTGTTGTAGAAAAGAAAGAAACTCCTAAAGTTGAAGAAAAACCAGTGGAGAAAAAAGAAGAACCTAAATCAGAATCACAAGTCACAGAGGCTAAAAAATGATAGAAAGAAAAATCATCGCCCAAAACATTAAAGAATTTGAGATTGAAGAGTACATAAAAACCAATCTTAGAAGAGTTGGCCATGGAAAATCCATACTTAAAAGAACTCCTCTTGGGGATAAGGTAATAATTTCCGCTTCAAGACCTGGCTTAATCGTTGGGAAGAAAGGAGCAAATATCAAATTACTAACAAAAACACTGAAGAAAAAATTTGGATTAGAAAATCCAGAAATAGAAATTAATGAAGTGAAAGAACCAAACCTCGACGCACAGATTGTTGCAGAGCGTATAGCAAATTCATTGGAAAGATTTGGATCTCAGAGATTCAAAGGTGTCGGCCATAAAGTTATGGAAGATGTTATGAATTCAAAAGCATTAGGAATCGAAATTTTAATTTCAGGAAAAATCCCAAGTAGCAGAGCAAAGAGATGGAGATTTTATAACGGTTATTTGAAAAAATGTGGAGACATTGCTGTTTCAGGAGTCAAAAAAGCATACACAGTTGCACAATTAAAAAGCGGAGTTGTTGGAATTCAGGTAAGAATAATGCCACCCGATACAAAACTTCCTGATCATGTTGAACTGAGAGAAGAAAAAGAAGAAATAATGGAAGAAGTTATAATCGAAGAAGTAGAAAAGAAAGAGACTGAAAAAAGAAAACCAGTCAAGAAAAAAACTCCCAAGAAAAAAACTCCCAAAAAAGAAGCGGATAAAAAATGAAATTCAAAGAATTAGAATCACTGGATGAACAGTCCTTGGATACAAAGCTCGACGAACTTAGGATGGAGCTTATCAAGGAAAACTCACAGGTAGCTTCAGGAACTACACCAAAAAGTCCTGGACACCTTAGAGAAATCAAAAAAACGATCGCACGTATCAACACTGTGCTAAACAAAAGGAGGAGTATCCAATAATGGGGGAAATAGATCCTATAACTGGATTGCCTAAAGAGCTGGGCATCTGGGAAGACATAGCCAAAGAGAGTCAGGAGATAACAGCAAGAATCGAAAAAAGAAAATTCGGTAAAGAATATACAATAATAGAGGGTATTGATAGAAAACAAATCGATATCAAAGATGTGACGAAAAAACTGAAGTCAAAATTTGCCTGTGGTGGAACATCCAAATCAGGAAAAATAGAACTTCAAGGAAATCACATATTAAAAACAAAATCCGCTCTCGTGGAACTCGGGTTCCCGGTTGAGTCGCTCAATATCAAACAATGAAAGAAACCTGGAAGGACATACTCAAAACCGAATTCATCGGTGAGAGTGTCTCAATAAAGGAGGCTGACAATCAGTCACTTGTCGGCTTAGAAGGAAAGATAATCGATGAAACAAAAGAAACTTTTGTTATCGAAACAGTTTCAGGAAGAAAAACTATCCTGAAAAAGCAAATAAAATTTATCATCGAAAAAGAAGGTAAGAAAATCAAGATTGATGGAAAAAAATTATGTTTCAGACCCGAGGACAGGGTCAAGAAGATCAGGTGAGATAAGGTGAACAACGAAAAAAATAACGGTAAGGAAAGCACGTTAAGCCTACGTGGCAGGACGTTCACCGGTACTGTTGTAAGCACTAAAATGAGCAAGACGATTACAATAGAATGGGAAAGAAGAAAACACATTCCTAAATACGGGAGATATGAAAAGAGAAGGACAAGGATACATGCACACCTCCCTGAAGGTGCTATAGCCGAAATAGGAGATATTGTAAGAGTTCAAGAAACTCGTCCTATAAGCAAGACAAAAACATTCATATTCATTGAGAATTTATCCAAAAAACCAAAAAAGGAATAAACAAGATGAAAGCAGTAAAAGCAAGAGTAACAAGGGCATTACCAAAAGAAACGCTTATTGCTACTTGTGATAACTCCGGAGCAAAACTACTCAAAATTATCTCAGTCAAAAAAATCAAAACAACAAAAAAGAGATATCCTGCAGCAGGTGTTGGAGAAATGATAACTGCTTCAGTTAAGAAAGGAAAACCGGATATGAGAAAGCAAGTCGTTTATGCAATAATAGTAAGACAAAGAAAAGAATACAGAAGAAGAGATGGAACAAGAATCAAATTTGAAGATAATGCGGCAGTTGTACTTAAGGACGAAAAAGGAAATCCAAAGGGAACAATATTCAAAGGACCTATAGCAAAGGAAGTCTGTGAAAGATGGCCTGCTATAGCAAAAGTCGCTAGTATAATCGTGTGATAACAATGAAAAAAGATTTTTCACCTTCATGGAAGAGTAGCCAACAACCAAGAAAGCAGAGGAAGTACCTCTACAATATGCCTGATCATAAAAGAGGCAGTCTTGTAAGTGTTCACTTATCTCAAGATTTAAGAAAAAAATATTCAATGAGGAACATCAGGGTAAGAAAAGGCGACAAAGTAAAAGTTATTTCAGGTCAGTTTAAAGGAAAAACAGGCAAAGTAGAAACAGTCAACGTTAAAGACACTAAAATAATCATGTCAGGTTTAGATATAGCAAAGAAAGATGGAACAA
>CAZZGN010000052.1:0-8426 GCA_964654165.1 uncultured Methanosarcinales archaeon
ATCTCTGAATATCCATGCTCAAATCAAAACTAAGTGGAAGCATTTCAGAAAACCATCTTGGAATTGTTGGTGGCCTGTCAACACTCGCTCTCACCTGAGCAGTCATTCCTCTTGAAAAAAGAAATTCATATTTTTGACCACCAAGAACAAATATATCTCCCCTTTTAAGCTTTTCAAGAAACCCTTCATCAATCTCACCAACAATTTGACTCCCTACTTTTACTCTTACATATGTCTCGTCGGGAATTGTGCCTATATTAGTCATATAGATAACCCTTGCCATCTTCCCTCTTTTTCCTATCATCCCTGTTTCTTCGTCATGCCATATTTTTGCATAGATATTCCTGTCCTCAAGACTACTGTATCTTCCTGTAAGGTAATCAATTACTTCTTTGAAATCCTGTTCCTTTAAAGAATGATAATTATAACTTCTTTTCACAAGATTGAATAAGTCTTTGTACGAAATTTTGTTATAAATTGCAATACCATAAATCTGCTGTGCCAATACATCCAGGCAATTAACTGGAATATGCACTCTGTCTATTTTCTTTTCAATAGCACTTTTTAACAAGACTGAACATTCAACAAGATCATCCCTGCTTAAAACGATTATTCTTCCTTTTGTTGTTTGATGTAGTTTATGTCCTGCTCTCCCACACCTTTGGATAGCACGGGCAACAGATTTTGGACTTCCCAACAATATAACCAAATCAATATAGCCTATATCGATTCCCAATTCAAGTGACGTGGAACTTACAACCACCTTTAGTTCCCCTTCCCTCAATCTTTGCTCTAAACCATGTCTTAATTCCTTTGACAAAGAGCCATGGTGTGCGCCAATATTCTCATCATATTCTTTTGGAAATTTTTCTTTTAGATTATTAACAACTCTTTCGGTTGCAGATCTTGTATTTGTAAAAATTAATGTTGTTTTATGATCTTGTATAAGATCATGCATCATATCATACATCTTGTCGTGCATATCTTCATGAGTGGTATTGATAAGATCAGGAACGGGGCTCAAAACTTTAAGATCTAAATCTTTTATAGACTGAACATCAATTATTTTGCAATTTCTTTCATTTCCATTATCATAACCTGCAAGATACATTGCTATTTCCTTAAGAGGTGCCACTGTAGCAGATAATCCTATCCTGGTCATATATCCAGAAAGCAACTGCAATCTTTCAAGACTGAGGGAAAGATGCACACCTCTTTTGTTTTCAGCAAGAGAATGCACCTCATCAATAATACACCATTCAACACCCTTCAAATGTTCACTAAATTTGGTCGTAGACAACAATATTGCAAGAGATTCTGGTGTTGTGATAAGTATATGGGGTGGTTTCTTAGTCATCTTAGCTTTCTCTGCAGTAGAAGTATCACCTGTTCTCACTCCAACCCTTATTCCTGATTCGTTGCCAAGAATATCTTCAATTTCCCTTAGGGGATTCATCAAATTCACTTTAATATCTTCATTTAAGGCCTTTAATGGGCTAATATACACGCAATATACCTTATCCTCAAGCATATTTTTTTGAGATGAGTCAACTAATTCATTTATTACTGAAAGAAAGCCTGTAAGCGTTTTAGTAGCTCCAGTGGGGGCCGAAACAAGTATATTGTTTCTTGAATGAATCTCCATAACACCATATAATTGTGGCAGGCTAAAAGACTTAAATTTACTAAAAAACCACTCCTTAACAACCGGATTAAGGATGTTAAGGATTTCTTTCTCCTCATTTGGTTTTTCTTTAAAAGAAATCATAAAAAATGGGATATATCAAGAACTTATAAAACTATTGAGAAATTAGAAATGATATAAAAAAATTCTTTATCGAGTAACCATTCTTAAGATACAACAAACCTTTAAAAAAGCATACATCAGATTGAACATAAGTATGGCGTTGGGGAGTAAGATAGTGATTAAGCCACCGCAGTATTTCCATCTCAATAACGGGAAGGAGATAAGAAGCATGGGCGAACTAGTGGTTACGTTAAAAGAGATAGATGAGTCTATATTCCATTCTCACGTCAACAAATCAAAAGATGATTTCTCAACTTGGATAAGGGGAGTATTTAAGGATAATAAACTTGCAGACAGCATATCTAAAAAGACAAAAAAGGAAACAATTAAGATACTTGAAAATATAACTTCAAAGAAAAAAAAGAATCTTAAAAGAAATTTGAGTAAAAAAAAGGGAAAAAGAAACAATACTTCTTCGAAAGATGTCTATAAGATAACAGTTCTGAAAAAAGAAATCAAGAGAAGAGATGAAACGATTTTTTTACTCCAAAAAGAAAATGAATCTCTAAGAGAACAATTTGACGCTAAGAATAGAAAAAGAGGTTTCTTTATAGGAAGAGCTAAAGAATACATAAATTCCCTAGAAGAAAAAATGTCAAAGAAAAATCTTCAAAGGGTTGAAAAAAGACTCAAAGACAAAAAAAATGAACTCAATGAAATGGAAAATGCTCTCAAAAAAAGAAAAATTGAACTCAATGAAAAAGAAAAAGAACATTCAAGAAAAGAAAAAGAACTAAAAAAACGATTTAATAAATATGAAAAAGATGTGAAGGTACTCGAAAAAGAGTTAAAAAATCTTATATGATGTGAATACCATGACTGTACAGAAAAAGAATGTAATTAACAAAATTAGGAAAGCAAGCCTTTTTATCAGAAGCTCCAAAGATTATTTTGAAAAATTAAGTACAGAATTAGAAGATAAAAAGAAAAAGCTTAATGAAAAAGAGAAGTTATTAGTAATTAGTGAAATTCACATCGCCAGACAAGAAAAAATAATAAAAGAGAAGGAAGTAAGAATAAAAAAGAATACAATAAAAGTTAAAAAATTAAAACAGATAGAAGAAAAAACAGCAGAGCTAGAAGATAAAAAGAAAAAACTCGAAAAAGAAACTAAAATTTCTGAAAACTATAGAAAACGTAGTGAAGATTTTTTAATAAATTCAAAAAAAGAACTAGGATACATAGAAAAACGTTATAGTAATTTTGAAGAAAAAATAAAATTAGCAGTGAAAGGAGTAGAAGAAAAAAACAAACAAAAAAAGAAAATTGAGAGAAAATCGGAAGAATATGAAGAAAAACTCAGTAAAGTGAAAAAAGAATTAGAGATGACATCATTAAAACTTAAAATGGCAACAACAGCCATTGAAAAAAAAGAACTCCTAGATAAAGAAGTATCAAAAAATATAAGAAAATCTGAGCAACTTCTGAAAAAACTCAAGAATCAAATAAAAAAAGATAAAGATTTCGCCAAAACAGGTAACAATGAATTCATTAAAAAAGAAGCGGAACTCTTCAAAAAAGGAGAAAACATAAAGAAACAAGCAACTATTCTAAGGGAAAGAGAAATTAATGTTGCTGCAAGAGAAAAAAACACACAAAAAATAGAAGATGAGATAAATAAAAAATTCAATGAAATGAAAAAAAAAGAGAACAAATTCAACGATAAAGAGATAAAACTCATTGAGAAAAAATTATCACGGATTGGTCGCGATGCTAAAAAGAATTTTCAGTAGAGTCGAGGAAAAACAAGACAATGTACAAGCTTTCCTAGAAGGAAAACTTATGAAATCTGGACTACTGGATAAATTTGTCAAGGAACACGAAGGAAATTGGAAATATGATGATTGGGAAGAATTCCTTGCCAGACTAAAAAAGAAAGGATATGAAAAACTTGATCAAGATAGAATACACACTCTTGCTGAAAATATGAAAAGAAACATGCTCGATGAAATTTTTCACAAAAAATATGAAGGAGATGTTGTAGAAAAAGACATTGAGGAGGAAGGAAAAAACATAATCACATCTTCAGAGAAAAGAAAAGAAGAACTCAAAAATGAGATAAAAGAACTTGAATCTGAAAGAAAACATTGGAAAGTTGACATATTAAGAGAAAAAAACAAAATAGATGAATTGCAGAAAAAGCATTCTAACAAGATAGAAAATATAGAAGAGAAAGGACATTTAGAAAAGGAAATTCATGAACTAAAAGAACTTAAAGAATCTCTTAAAAAAGAGATAATAAGAAAAGAAAGGCTTGTTAATGGTATAAAAGAAGAAATTATTTTACAAAAGAACAGATTAAGAAATATTCTCAAAATAATAATCACAAAGAAAAGGGGACATAATAGAAAAGAACTTGAAGTTATTAAACAGGAACAATTCGTAAAAAAACATTTAGTAAATATAACAAAAGAAAAAAGAAAATTTCATGATAGGGAGTTTCTCATAACCATAAAAGAAAACGAATTGGAATTACAAGACAGAAAAATAAAACTTCATTTAGAAATGGCACACAAGTACAGCAATGAAATTAAAAAAAACAGAGCAAGTGCAAATCGTGAAATATTAGAATTGGAAACAAAAAAACAGCAGATTGATGACGAGATATCTATGTTAGCTGAAAAAAGACAACTCATCATGGAAGATACAGAAAAATTAAAAGTTGAAAAAAGCCACCAGGTATTATTAAACGAAGAAAGTAAAGAAGAATTAAACAAACTTGAAGAAAAAATAAAGAAAAGAGAAGAAGAAGTAAAGATAAAAGAAAATAATGTAGGAAACGTAATCCAACTGGAAAGAGAAAAAGCAAAAAACGAAAATTATGATATTGAAATAAGAAAGAGAAATCTACTTGAAGAAATTAGTAAAGAAGATGGGAAAAAGATAATGATTCTCTCTGAAATTGAAAGACTTGACAAATCCCTAAAAGCAAAAGAGAAACTTGACAGACTGAAAGAAAGCTCATTATCAAAATTAAAATCAGACATTGAGATAAAATCTGAAGAAAATATAATAAAAGAAAAAGAACTACAAATAAGAGAGGATGAAATAAGTAAAAGAGAAAAGGCCATAAAAAATAAAAGAATCGGAGTGACAGATTATACAACTCAGATTGATGATTACAAAAAAAATTATAATGATGTTTCAATAAATTCAGAAACAAAAGAAGAGGATATAAAAAATCTTGAAGAAGAGTTAAGAATAAAACAAAAAGTTCTTGAAGAAAAAGAAAATGTTATTGATGCGAAGATTAAATCATATAACGAACGGAAAAAAGAACTTTACAGTAATGACATAGATCATAATAAACTCGAAGTGATAAAACGAAACATAGAAAATAAAGAAAAGGCTGTGGCTGAAAAGGAAATTCATGTCATTAAACAGATTAAAGAACTCAATAAAAGAAGTTTGACACATTACATAGACAGCCTATTAGACAGAGGTTTTACAAAAGAACAAATAAAAAGCAAACTTCATGAATCAGGATGGGATGATTCACATATTCAAGAAATATTGTAACACAAAAGATGATTTGTATGGAAGGAAGTCTAAAACTATGGGAAGACAAAAAGAGATCTCTAAACACTGATATCTCTGATCTTGAAAACAAAAGAATTTTTCTTAAGGAAGAAACTCTTAAGCTTGGCAACGGAATAAAATTAAACAAAACAGAAATCAAGAGATTAAAAAGAGATCAAGTTAGACAAAAATATTATTTCGAAAATCAGGAGAAAAACTTCAATAAAAAGAAAGAATTCATTCTCACAAAAATAAAACAAATTGAAGAAATAGAAAAAGAAATCGAAAGAAAAAATGAAGAACACCTTAAAAATACAAAAAAACTCGACGAAGAGTTTCAAAAACTTGAAAGGGAAAAAGGAGAAATAAAAGAAAAAAAGGCTGAAATGACAGAAAAATTACTGAAATCTGAAGAAAGAGAAAAATATGCACATAAACAAGAAGCTTTTGCAAAAGAAGTATTCTTAAAAGCTAAGAGTATTAAAGATAATCTCAAAGAAAAAGAAGTTAAGATTATAAAATTAGAAAAAAAGATCCATGACAGAGAAGAAAATATCCAAACAAGAACAAAAAACCTTGACGAAAGAGAGCACAGTATATTCAACAAAGAAGCACAGCTAAGTGATGAAGAACTCAGGCTCCAGGAACAAATATTAAAGTTTAAGGAAGAAGAATCACATCTTATAAACAAGATGGAACTGTTTGAGAGCGAAAAAAAATCAAGAGAGATTGTAATTGAAAATCTGCAAAAAAATGTTTCTGATATAACAGAAAATAAAGGAAAAATAATAAAGGAAAAAAATGAACTTATTGAACTTTTAAAGGAAATAAAAAGAAGGATAAGGATAAGAAACAGCGAACTTACAAAAAAAGAAAAAGATTTGGAAATTATAATGGAGGGCGAAGACGCACTGAAAAAAAAGATAAAAGAAATGAAAAAAGAAGAAATATTCCTTGTGAAACGACTGAGTTCTATTGTAAAAGAGTTAAACTCAAACGAAAAGAAGCTCAACAAAATCAATATAGGTAAAGGGGACTTCAAAATTCTAAAAAAAGAGAAAGAACTAACAGAAAAAGAGGTTCAATTGGAAAGTAAAGATGGAATGCTCAAAGAAAAGGAAAGAGAACTGGCTTTAGAAAAAGATGACTTGGAAAGAAAAAAGAGAGAGTCTGAAACAATTTCTGGTAAAGAAGATGAAGAAATAAAAAACGTGCTAGAGGTTGTTGATAATCTTCTCCAAAAATTACCAGAAGATGTCGTTCATGACTTTGTACAATCTGATAAATTCAAAACTTTTGAGAGTGTCTTCAAAAGATACAATATAGGATAATTAAATGGGGTTTTTAGACAAGGCAAAAGAGAAAAGAGATGCACTTAGTTTAAATTCTCAAAAACCTATTCCACCACCTCAACAAAAACCAAATATACCTCTTCCCAAAACAACTCAAAAAATCCCTTCTTCAGTTATAAAAACTGAATATGATTTTATTGTCAATGCTTTGATAAATTCTGGAGGTAAAATAAAATCAAGTTCTTTGGTAGGCGTTTCGGGTGTAAAAAAAGACAAAGTTGAAAAAATACTCAGAATACTCGAAAAGCAAAAAGTTATCGAAATTGAATATCCTGTAAATTTTTTATCTGATTCAACTATTTTTTTGAAGAAAAAGAAAAAAGACAAGCGAACTATTGAACTTCCGCCAACTAAGAAATTAATAGATTCGTACACTCTTTTAGTGGATAAAGTTCCGGGGAAGGTTAATATCTGGAATACAGAAAAAGAAGATGTCCCTATTTACGAATTAATTCTTCCGGAACTTGAGATTGGCACAGAATCTTTTATGGAATATATGATCGATAAGATGGCAAAAGAGACATCAATTGAAACATCTGGTATCACGGATTCTAAGAAAAATGAAGAATTAAAACAAAGATTCTTCAAAGAAACAAAAGAAGAAATAAAGAAACATATTGATATGGTGTCAGAAGAGGATATAAACTCCCTTACAGGTATGATTGTGCACGAAATGTTTGGGTTGGGATACATGGAAGTAATGATGGCAGATAACTGGCTCGAAGAGGTTGCAATAAACGGTGCAAAAGTTCCTGTTTCTGTATACCATAAAAGATTTGGTTGGGCAAAAACCACAGTTCTGCTAAAAAATGAAGAAGAGATATACAATTTCGCGTCACAAGTTGGCAGAAAAGTAGGTAGGCAGATTAATTCTCTTAATCCTTTAATGGATGCCCACCTTGTCAGTGGGGATCGTGTAGCTGCAACGCTTTCTCCAATAAGCTCAGCAGGAAACACAATCACAATAAGAAGGTTCTCAAGAAATCCCTGGACTATAGTTCACCTAATCGATCCAGAGATTGGTACAATGTCTATTGAAATTGCTGCATTTCTGTGGCTTTGTATGCAATATGAATTAAACATAATGGTTGCTGGAGGGACAGCATCGGGTAAGACTTCCATGCTGAACAGTGTGTGTTCTCTTATCCCTGCAACCCAGAGAATTCTCTCAATAGAGGATACCAGAGAACTGCAACTTCCCGACGCTCTTCACTGGAACTGGGTCCCTCTTTCTAGCAGAAACCCTAATCCAGAAGGTCAAGGAGGAATAACTATGCTTGATCTCATGGTCGAGAGCTTGCGTATGAGACCTGACAGGATTATTGTTGGAGAAGTAAGAAGAAGGGAACAAGCTGAAACATTGTTCGAAACAATGCATACTGGTCATTCAGTATATTCCACTATGCACGCTGACACAGTAAAACAAGTCGAAAGAAGGCTTCTCGAACCTCCAATTGAAATTCCAAAAACTGAGATAGGGGCCCTGCAATTGATAGTTGTTCAATATAGGGATAGAAGAAAGGGTTCTAGAAGAACTCTGGAAGTTGCAGAAATTCTCTCGCAAGAAACCGACGATAAAAGTCTGAGCCTAAATTACCTTTACAAATGGAAAGCCAGAACTGATACTTTTGAAAAAATCAATGAAAGTGTTAGGGTAATTGAAGATCTCAACCTGCACACAGGAATGACATCGGAAGATATCAAAAGAGATCTTAAAGAAAAAGAAGCAATTTTAACGTGGATGTTAA
>CAZZGN010000053.1:0-8357 GCA_964654165.1 uncultured Methanosarcinales archaeon
AATGACTTCATTTATAACAACCTCATTTGTTTATACATTCAATCTCTCTTATAAATCTTTTCGTTTTTAGCGTATTTTTCTAAGTAAGGAATACATTAATACCAAAAAAAACACGGCTGCAATAAAAAAACCGATTAATGAAAGCAAAGGTATGTTAAACATGAATGGTTCTCCAAATCTTACCATCATAACCGAGGCAAGTAAAAATCCCACAGTTAACATAATCAAAGCAATGATGTCTACAGATCTGCTCACATTCGAATTTAATGCTTTTATGTCACCGTCAATTTTCTCAATACCCTCATCAACATCCCTTAGACTTTCGGAGATATCACTTGTTTTGTCAGGTAAGTCTGTAAGAAACTCCTTGAATTTAGTAAGATTATATAAAGTTTTTTTGAATAGTGATTTTGGATCAAATTCCTTTTTCTTCAATTTGTCGACAAATGGCTTTAATGTTTTAACAAGGTTAAACTTAGGATCAAGCTCAACACAAAACCCTTCCACAGTTATCAATGATTTGCCAAGAAGAACAAAATCAGAAGGAAGCTTCATATGATTACTTCTTGCTATTTGATGTATTTTATGAAGCATCAATCCAAGGTCCATCTTTTCTAAACTAATATCAAAATATTCTTCTGTCAGTTCAGAAAGACCTTCTTTTAATTTTTCCATGTTCACTTTTGATTTTTTAGAGAAATGTAATTTGAGCAAGGCAGTTGCCATTCCATCCGAATCATTATAGACTATTCCGGAAATCAGCATCATATATGCTTTCCTCATGTCTTCAGTCATTCTTCCAACAATTCCATAATCCAGCAATCCGATAACATCATTTTTCATTATGAAAATATTGCCGGGATGCGGATCTGCATGAAAAAAACCATGTACAAAAATCTGCTTAAACACCATTTCTGTAACACGTTTTGCTATTTCCTTTCTTCTTTTGTAATTGGAACCAATTTTTTTTATGTGCTGAATATTCACGCCATGGAGATATTCCATTGTAAGAACTTTCTGTGATGTAAAATCCCAATATGGGGCAGGTATCTTGACATAAGGGTCATTTTCGAAATTCTTATAAAACTTTTCTATGTTTTTTGCTTCTCTGATGAAATCAAATTCCTCTTCAGTGTATTTCTTAAATTCGTCGACAATATCCACAGGATCAATTGTTTTTACGTGGTATCTTGTTTTAAAAAGTTTTGCAAGATAATATAATATGTCAATATCTCTTTCAAATTTTTCCTCAGCATCAGGTCTTTGGACTTTTATGACAACCTTTTTAGAGTTTGGAAGAACTGCTTCATGAACCTGGGCTATAGAACCCGAAGCAATAGGCTTTTTATTGAAATAAGGGATTTTTTGTATTTCTTTTTTGACAATCTCTTCTGCCTCTTCGCCAGAAAAAGGTTTGACATTATCTTGAAGCTTTTTAAACTCCCTACAATATTCATCAGGTATCAAATCTGGTCTTAAACTAAGCAATTGACCAAGTTTTATGAATGCCCCACCAAGTTCTTCACATACTTTCATTAATACTTTGGGTTCAGTCACTTTTTCTTCGAAATTCTTTCTCTGTATTCTCAGATGAACAGGTATTATGTGCTTCAGTTTTAGTTTATCAACTAAATAACCCAATTCATATTTAACCAGAACGGAAAGTATTTTCTCTAATCTCGCTATGTCCTTGACCTCTCTGAGAATGTTCATACAAAGAACATTGGAATTCAGCTATTTAAATATTGCGTTTATATCACTACCCTTAAATTTTTCTCCGTCCAAAAACAAAGTAAGGTTTTCAATATCTTTCCCATTTAGAATAACAACTCTTAAACCCAAATTTTCCGCTTTTTTTACAGCTACAGGATCAAATGGGGCATTTAAAGATGGCTTCCAGCTATCTCCAACTATATCCTTCATTCTCTTCCAGGACATCTTTTCTATTGGTTTGGCGTCTTCAAATTCTTTTGGATTTTTATCATAAACATAATCTATATTTGAAAGATTTATTATTTCTTTAATACCATATGTTTCAGCAAAAAGTGTTGCTACATAATCAGTGCTCCAGCCAGGTTTGTAGCCTGCAGCAATAATCAATTTATCTGTATCAATTTTTTGGGTTGGGTCGTAAATCACTTTTTCATATGCAGAGTCAGAAAAAACACTTCTTACTAATTCTGCATTCAATCTTGATGTCATAATCCCAATCCAGTCACGATTTTCTTCTGAAACATTTAGAGAAAATGCAGCAGAAGCGTAATTCCTACATGTTTTCCCTCCACCAACGACAATTATAAACCGATTTCTGTCTTTATATTTTAAAATCAATTCAGTAAATCTTTTTATGAAATCTGTATTTATATCATCAGGAACAACTAAAGAACCACCCAGTGAAATAATAATAGTTTTCATTTTTAACCACCTAACCCAACCAGTGCAACACCCATAACAATTACTGCCACAGATATAATTTTCTTATTTGTTATTTTTTCTTTGAGAGAATATGCTGAAAGCAATGTTGCCCATACATAACCTAAAGATACAAAAGGATATATGATCGAAAGCTCGCCTCCGCTTAATGCTATAATGTACAGTATAGCCGAAATCCCATACAATAACAATGCAAAAATGAGTTGTCTATTTTTTATTATAGAAATAATGTTAAATTTAAATCCATCAGACGATTTTTTAAGGTAAAGTGAGCCGAATGCACCTATGAAGGTTCCAATAATAACTAAAGAGACTGCCCAAATTTCAACCATTTGAAACACCCATATATGAAACCCCTAACACAATCAAAACCACACCAAATATTTTCAATAAATTCATAGTCTCTCCAAAAGCTATAATTGAGATAAATACAACCCAAACAAAAGTTGTTGCATATATGGGATACAAAACAGAGAGTTCTCCTTCCTTTAGAGCAAGAATAAAAAATACTGTTCCAATAGCATAAAGTATTATCCCAACAAATAAAGGGATGTTTGTTATAATAGCATCAACACTGCCTATTCCATTATTTGTTGCCCATTTAAAGAAGAATTGTCCAACAGCGATAAAAAGAGTGCTTATAATAACAAACAAAAAAGCTTTTCTTGTTGTTTTCATTTTCTTTCAAGAATTTCAAGCATTGCGGCATAAGCAGGTCTTGTGATGAAAACTCCAAAGGTTACACCAAATATAGTTGTAACAGCAAATCCTTTCAGCAAACCAGCTCCTGCAAACCATAATGGCAGCATTGCAACAACCGTTGTGAAATAAGCGGCCATTATTATGAAGAATGCTTTCCTTATCCTTTGTTTCCACGTGCTCAATTCTTTATTTTCTTTGCTTAATGTTTCATCAGTTATGACAATCTGATGGTCTACACCAGTTCCAACTGCAATTATTATTCCGGCAACCGCAGCAAGATCAAGATTCCATCCTATTAACGAAGCCAATCCTAACAATAACACAATCTCGGATGTCATTGTAATCAAAATAGGAACAACAACATTGAAATTTCTGTATCTTATAAAAATCAATAAAGCAACTGATATTATAGCAAAAAATCCAACATACATCACATTTTTTGAAAATTTCTGACCTAAATAAGGAGATATAGTGTCTACTTTTACTATTTCAAGTTTTACAGGCAAGCTTCCTGTGACAAGAACAGTTTGTAAGTTTTTCATACTTTGCAATGTGTCAATTATTGCATTCTGCCTACCAACTCCAGAACCTGTGCCTGAAATTTGTATGTTTGTTACAGCATTTCCCCTCAAATCTTTTCCTATATTTAGGCTGTCAACTTTTTCATTGTCAAGATAGAAATCTAAAGTGGCGTTGAGGTATTGGTTGTCTTCTGAAAGCGGATTTCCTTCTGAATCAGTAGATATAACAGAGAGATCTTTTGTTAGTCTCGCCTGGTTTTCTGCAGCTTCTTGACTTAATGCTATTGTAAACCTAAATCTACACACTTCATTTTCAACGTCTATACTTTTACACCCATATGATGGGTCAATACCAGAACAATCAGAACTCCTGCAGACATATGTTATATCATCTCCACCAGAGAAAACAATATCTCCACTAATTTTTGCTTCAAATTTTCCCTGTTTAGATAACAAATCCTTAACTTCTTGTTCATTAATTCCAGCAACTTCAACCATTATGTACTGGGTTCCTTCACCTAATGGAGGAGGAAGATCACCTGCTTCCCTTACGACTATATCACTTAAACCGTATACATTAAGTCTTTGTTTCATATGGTCTATTACTAATCCCATATCATTGACATCTAATTTTTCTTCTGGTGTGAGTAATACTCTTGTTCCGCCTTGTAAATCAAGCCCCTTCCTCACATTTGAACTAGGTGCATCAAATACTTTCAATCCAATGTCCTCGACACCTATTATTGTTTTTAGAGTTTTATTAACAAGAACTGTTTCGTTTATAGTTTTATTTACAGAAACAACACTACCGTTTATAGTTTCATTAACGGATATAATCTTCTCAACAGTTACATTTTCAAGTTCAGGAAGGATAGTGGTGTTATATTTTGGCATTACAGTAAGAGAATAATAGCCCTTATTTGTCTCAATATTAACAGTTTCATTTGGAAGCAAATCTGAAATAACTTCTTCGTAATCTTCAAGGTTTTTAATTTCCTTAGTATTTATAACCTCAATTACTTCCCTAGACATTGGATTAATCCCTGGGTCAGGATTTTCTATTCCACCAAATTCAGAAGAAGAATTTTTTGTAACAGATCTAATTGCAACTCCGCTTGGATCTAAATCAGGTCTTATTGCTATTATAGATAAAAGAACAAACACAATTAAGATGATAATTCTTGTATTTGTGAAAAGTTTCTTAAGCTTTATCATGCTTGTTCCTCCTTTCAACATACCATCTTATTATAGCTGCATTTTGAATCCATGTGTTTATAATATCAACACAAAGACCTATCAATAGGATTGTCATAATCTGTTTAATTACACCAGATTCAGCGACCATCAATGCAACACTGACTGCGATTATTGTTGTACCAGTCATAGTTAATCCTGTTTTCATTGCTTTTAACATATTTGAATAAACCGTTCCCTCTTTTGCTTTCAATACTTTAGTTGTCAGTAATATATCTGTATCAACCGAATATCCAATCAACATAAGGAATGCTGCTATCCCAGCAGTTGTTAGTTTAATTCCAGCAATATTAACAATGGCCATAGTTATAACCATATCACTAAATGCAGCTAGCACAACAGCAATTGATGGAGCAAAAGATCTGAAATATAAAAAAACTACAACAGCCATAAATACAAATGCCAGTATAAGTGCCCTAAAAGTCTGCTTGAAAAAACTCTTTCCCAAAGACGAACCCATTGTTTCTATAGATAAATCATCGTCTGATATATCATATTTCTTTTCAAGTAAATCTGTGAAAAAATTAATGTCGTCGACCTTTGTTGCATCAGTTTCTACTATTACACCTATTTGTCTTGAACCTTCTGTAAGTTTCCTTACACTAACTTCAAACATCGATGCTTCTCCATATAGATATGATTCAAGATCAGAAATTTCTATGTGGGCATCAGTTATTGTGAATGTTGTTCCACCTTTCAATGAAACACCTTTATTTATGAATTCACCAGTTGTTGCTAATTTAAAACCTATTAATCCTAATGAAATTATTAATATTAATATGGGAATTACAAAAAGCGCTTTATAATTATTAAAATAGAACTCCAAAAACTTATTTCCAGTATATTTATCTTGTTTTGGCTTATGTTCAATTGGTTGTATCATTTCTTCCGATACATCCCCACCAATTTTAAATTTCTTTTTTCTTGTTTTCTTTGACATCTTTATCCCTGGATTTGACTTTTATTAATAAATCTTTCTCTTCAGTGCTGCTTTTATTAAACCATCAAACAAAGGTGCTGGTTTCATTGGTCTGGATTTAAATTCAGGATGGGCTTGTGTGCCAACAAAAAATGCATGTTTTGGTAGTTCCATAAACTCCATTAATCTGTTGTCTTTTGACATTCCTGAAAAAATAAGGCCTTTTTTTTGCAGTATGTTGATATATTCTGGATTTATTTCATATCTGTGCCGGTGTCTCTCGCTAACTATATCTTTTTTGTACAATCTCCATACTTTTGTTCCTTTGATGAGCTTTGCTTCATAACTCCCCAATCTCATCGTTCCACCATAATCCTGTTTTTTTATTTTTTCTTTCTGCTCTTCAATGAAATGTACGACCTTGTATTTTGTTTTAGGATTTATTTCGGAAGAATTAGCATTTTCCAATTTACATACATTTCTTGCATATTCAATTATCGCTAATTGCATACCATAACACAGACCCAAATAGGGGATGTTATTTTCTCTGACATATTTTATTGCATTTATTTTTCCTTCTACTCCACTACTTCCAAAACCTCCGGGAACGATGATTGCGTCATAATTCTTGAGCTCAGATACCTTTTTAGGATTTTTTTCAAAATCCTTTGAATCAATCCAACATATTTCTGGTTTAACTTTATTATTCCAGCATGCATGCTTAATAGACTCAATAACTGATGCATAAGAGTCTTTTAGAGCAAAATTGCCTGTATCAAAATACTTACCAACAATACCTACTTTGACTATTTTTTTATAATTTTTAATATCGTCTATAAATTTTTTCCAATCCTTCACAACTTTATTTTTTTTGTATTTCTTATTGAATTTCTTTAGTATCATTTCTGCAAATCCCTGTTCCTCAAAAAAAGAAGGAACACCATAGATATTATCTATATCTGGAGAACTCATTATTTCATTTTCCTTTACGTTACAGAAAACAGATAGTTTTTTTCTTCTTATGTCATCCATTGGTTTACTGGATCTGGCAACTATAAAATCAGGTTGTATCCCCACAGTATTAAGTTCCCTGACAGAATGCTGTGCAGGTTTTGTTTTCATCTCGCCTAAATTTGATGGTATGGGCAGGTAAACAACATGCACAAAAAGAACTTCTTCACCTTTTAATCTCATCTGTTTAGCAGCTTCTAAAAATAACACACTTTGGTAATCTCCTACTGTCCCTCCGATTTCAATAAGAACGAATTCGGCTTTATCTTTTTTTGAGACAGTTTTTATTCTTCGTATGACTTCTTCAGGAATATGGGGTATGACTTCTACATTTCCTCCACCATATTCTAAGTTTCTTTCTTTTTGTATGACTGTTAAATAAACTTGTCCGGTTGTGATGCTATTGTCCTTTCCAACTTCAATATCCATGAATCTTTCATAATTCCCAAGATCCATATCCGTTTCCCCACCATCATGTGTAACCCAAACTTCCCCATGCTCAGTCGGTCTCATTGTACCGGCATCTATATTTATGTAGGGGTCAATTTTAATTGGTGTAACGTTAAATCCCTGTGATTTCAGTATATTGCCTATAGAAGCTGTGACAATTCCTTTCCCCAATCCAGAAAGTACACCACCCGTAACAACTATGTACTTAGTTTTCATAATTCCCCCTACTAGAAAATTCTAACTAAGTATATTTAAACTTTGTTGTTTATGATAATATACATAAATTTAATAAATAAGCTTATTTGCTTTCAAAATATGAGGAAAAGTCCAATAATTCCATTAATAATAGTTAACATAGTGTTTTTTCTCCTTCAAAAGGCAATTCCAGGTTTCACAGAGACATTATTGCTTGTTTCAGATGATGTGTTGTTGAGACCGTGGATATTGGTGACGTCTATGTTTTTACACGGAAGTTTCATGCACTTACTCTTCAATATGTATGCTTTGTACATATTTGGACCATTAGTTGAGAAAAAAATAGGGAGTAAGAGGTTTTTGTACCTTTATTTCGCAGGAGGGATTATAGCTGCTCTGGCTTTTTCAGTATTTAATCCACATTCAATGGCCTTGGGAGCTTCAGGGGCGATAATGGCAGTCTTAGGCATGGTTATTATTATGTTCCCTGATTTACAAGTGCTTTTCTTTTTCGTTATACCAATGTCTATGCGGACTGCAGGGATATTATTTGCTGCTGTAGACTTATTAGGTTTTGTTTCTTCAGTTAATACAGGAATAGCCCATATTGCCCATTTAGCAGGATTAGCTATAGGTCTTACATATGCATATTATTTATTGAAAAAACATAAGAAACACAGCAAAGGCTACAAAGTTGATTTATCACAGCCGCAAGAAAAAATTGATGCTTATTTTAGAGTTAAATAATTACTGAATCTCACCGAATCCAATTAATCTAAACCTATTTCCAACTCTTCTAGAAATAGTTGCTCTAGAGCCAATTTCAGCACAAACTGGAAGTTTTAATTTACATTTAACTAATCCCTTGCCCC
>CAZZGN010000054.1:0-8140 GCA_964654165.1 uncultured Methanosarcinales archaeon
TATTCCTAATTTTAATTTAAAGTCAAAGTCAAAGTCATGGTCATAGTTTTTTACAAGTTCAATATTTATCTCATCATGACTAGAAGTGTGCCTTCCAATTTCTAAGAGTTTTATGGAAATGCTTTCAACTTTAAGTCTAATTTTTTGCACTTCGTCTTTTTTTATTTTATGATTAGTATGAGGGGTATGTCCGTGTACTTCATTACTTTTTTTGTACTTTTGAAGTATGGATTCTATTTTATCAGCATATTTTGCATTAAATTCATTCTGCAATGTTTCCTTATATTTCTTATCCAAATTATTGAAATTATTCTGATCCATACCTTTCACTTTAAAAAATTCTGACTGCAACTTCATAATCTCTTCCTGAGCCTCAATTGGTAGACTATTGATATCATCCATTTTAATGTAAGTTAAACCTCGCATTCATGTAATCGGGTGGCAACCAAGCCCCATAAATGATGTATGTATGATCATCAAGTTTTGTGGAATTAAGCACACTTCCTTCGACACGTAAAAAGACTGTTCCTGTTCTATGATCTATTATCTCAAAAAAGTCCCCTGGTTGAACATGGAAATCTCCTCCAACCCTTCTTATTCTTATATGTACTGGACATAGATGTGGAAATAATGTATTTATCCAGCCGATTCCGTATGCTGGATATCTGTATTCGACTTCTATATTTACGCCAGATAAATTTCCGAGATATTTCAGTTGAACTGGTATAGTTCTATCTTGATTTGAGACTGTTCTTGAAGGGGTCCGTACATAATCCCTACTTGCATCTCTTGGATCTACATACCCATCTCTCGTTACTATCACTCCTTTATTACCTATTCTTGTAGGGTCAAGTTCAAAATGCCCGTTATCATCTGTATAACCTTCAAATCTGAAATAACCCCTTATATCTATTTCTCGTCCATGTACTCTTCCTCTAAGTGCTCCAAAAGAAGTCCAGTTCCAGGGATTCCAAGCTCCGCCTCTTCTTTCTGTATAAACACGAGCATGGCTTATTGGTGATCCATCATCTACGTCTGTTACTTCGATTACTAAAGTACCATGAGTTGTGCTTTCTTCAGGATCTTCTCCACCACGAGGGTCATCACCGCCAGGTCTATCACCGCCAGGTCTATCACCGCCAGGACCATTACCTGAACCTGTTCCTTTTCCAAACATCTTGAAAAGACACCATATTCCTCCAATTATCAACATCAACCATCCAAAAGAATACCATCCCTGCCATTCCATTATATAACTCGGAATAATAAACGCTAATCCTGCGGCTGCTAATGCTGCACAAGGATATTTGTCATCTTTTTGCTTGAAGCCGAAATAAACTAACATTCCAATAATTAACCCAAGAACAACCATTCCAAGAACACTGGTTGCTTCTAGTACATTATGAACAACCTCATAGAATGATCTTCTTCCACCAAAGAACAATCCTAAAGTTGCAAGCATTGAAAATGAAAAAGCAAAGATCTTTCCAGATTTACTTATTTTATCTCCATCTTGGAAAGTTTTTATTCTTTTTACACCAGCAAGAGTTATTGCGTAAATCGTTATTAAGAACAATACTAAAGTCGCTCCCGCTTGAATAGCTTCTCTGCCAAGTGCGTTGAATATACCTCTAAATCCTGTTTCCATGAAACGTGGAATAGTTGTATTTCCAATTCTTTGCGCAAGTACTAATGGTAAAGAAAGAGATGCAGCTAATAGAAATTGAGCGAACTTATAAACGGGGGGTTTACTTATGTTTCTCATGCTGCACCCCTATCTTAATGAGTTTTTCAAGGTATGAACTAACCTTCATTGTACGTTCATCACATTCCTTCTGAATATGAGTAAGAAGATCTGTATCTATTGTGATGCTTATTCTCGACTTAGTTATCTGTTTCTTTGGCATCTTAAAATCATACTTTTAGTATTAATATTATTTATATTACTTTTATTTAAATGCTTTTTGGTTATTAAGTAATATTCATCTTATTTGTTGTACCTATATTATTAATCATACTTAAAGCTTTCCCTTTTATTTAATAATACTTCTCGTATTTATATTACAAGTATTACTTTTATTTAATATTTTCGATTTTAAACAATAAATAATATAAAGAATGCTAGAAAACAAGAGTATTATGAAGATATACAACACAATGTCTAGGAAAAAAGAAGAATTTAAACCCATTTCTAAAGTTGTCGGAATATATACATGTGGGCCTACAGTTTATTCTCGTGCCCATATAGGCAATTTACGAGCTTATATCTTCGAAGATGTGTTGGTTAGAGTATTGTTATTGAACGAATTTAAGATAAAAAGAGTTATGAACATAACAGATGTTGGTCACTTAACATCAGATGCTGATTCTGGCGAAGATAAAATGGAAAAAGGCGCTGCCAAGGAAAAAATGACAGCTGTTGAATTAGCAGAGAAATACACAGAATTGTTCAAATCTGATATCAAAAGATTGAATATATTAGAACCAGATATTTGGTGCAAAGCTACAGATCATATTCAAGAACAAATTGATTTGGTTAAGAAATTAATTGATAAAAATTATACTTATGAAACAGAAGATGGGATTTATTTCGATACTTCTAAATTGAAAGATTATGGAAAATTAGCTCGTTTAGATATTGAAGGTCTTGAAGAAGGGAAGAGAGTAGATGTAAAAGGTAAGAAAAATAAAACTGATTTTGCTTTGTGGAAATTTTCTAATGAAAAAAGGCAAATGGAGTGGGATGCTTTTGGAAAGAAAGGTTTTCCAGGATGGCATATTGAATGTTCAGCTATGAGTATGACATATTTAGGAGAAACATTTGATATTCATTGTGGTGGTATAGATCATGTTCCAATACATCATACAAATGAAATTGCACAAGCAGAAGCAGCAACAGGAAAGGAATTTGTAAAATATTGGATGCATAATGAATTTTTAGTCATGGATAATAGTAAGATGGCTAAAAGTATTGGCAATGTACATAATTTAGATGATGTTGATCCACTTTCTTATAGATATTTTTGTTTGAATACACATTACAGAAAACAGTTAATGTTTTCTTTAGAAGGATTGGAAGCTGCCGAGAATGCTTTAGAGAGATTAAAAGGAAAGATAAAAGTTTTAATTGAAGAAGATAATGATGGCGGAGATGCTTCAGTTTATGTTAATAATTTTAAAGACGCTGTTAGTGATGATTTAAATGTTCCGAAGGCTTTAGGTATAATGTGGGAAATGCTTGATGATGAAAAAATAAGTAATTCATCTAAGTTAGATGCTATTTTAAAATTTGATTCAGTTTTTGGTTTGAATTTAGATAAAGTTGAAGCTGCCAAATCGGAAAAAGTTTCTGGAATAATTGTTAAATGGGATTGTGAAGTTAATCCTGCTGTTATGGAAATTGTTATTGAAAGAGAACAAGCAAGACATTCTAAAGATTTTAAGAAATCCGATGAATTAAGGGATAAGATTGTTTCTTTAGGTTATGAAATAAAAGATAAAAAAGAAGGACCTGAGATAAGGAAAAAATAATTATTTATGTATATCATCATGCTTTGTTGCATAGCTTATATGGTCTCGTTCTCGTGGTCCCACAACACTGTTAAAGAATTTTAGAGAGGAAATTTCATTTAAAAATATCTTTCTTCCAGTTGGAACAAAATCGCCATCTTTATTTTTTTTATGTGTCGGAACATCTAAACGATCATAAGGAATTGAAGATTCAAATAGTCTGGAGATATCTTCTTGATTAATAATAGATATATAGGTTTCATTATAAGGTACGTCCTTGCTAACCACTGGGTCTACTACAGATGTATGAGCAACACCTTCTTCAGGAAAGAACATAGTTTCAATTGTACCTATATCTGTATCTTGAGAATAAATAATTACTTTTTTACCATTAAACTCATTGTTTCCACTCAAATGAACCACCTGATTCCTCGTAAGATAGACGATTCAATATATAAATCTTTCCATTTTAACCACTTAATAAGGATAAAAACATTAAGAAATAGAAATATCAAGTTCTCCTTTCTTTAACAAAATCTCTTTTGCTTTTGTTGTTGCTTTCAGATCATCAATAACTTTACTAAGATCCACATTTGAATTAATGGTGATTTTTTCAATATCTTCTTTCAAAGACATATTCTTTTCTGATTTGTATTTTCTAACAAAAGCCAATATTTCAACGAAAACATCCCCTATTTTCTCAGCTTCTTCATCAACAAAATTTGATTCAGGCCAAGATGAATTGTGGATGCTTTTGCATTTTTCTTTATCAACAAAATAAAGTTGATAAATTTCTTCAGTTATATGTGGCATTATTGGAGCAAATAGTTTCAAAACATCTAACAACACATTGTATAAAGCAAACTGTGCTGATTTTCTTTTTTCTTTTCCTCTTTCTTCAGGATTATAAAGACGATCTTTAGCAATTTCTAAATAATAATCGCAAAATGTATTCCAAAAGAAATTTTCTGCTTCCTGCTTTGTTCTTGAATATTCATACTTATCCATATTTTCTGTGCATACTTTTGTTATCTTGTTTATTTTTGACAATATCCATTTGTCCATAACTTCTAACTCATTTTTATATTCTTTATAATCTTCAAGATGCATTATTGCAAATTTTGATGCATTCCATATTTTCGTTACAGTTTTCTTTCCTGTAACTAAATCCTTTTCTTGGAATGGAACATCTTCCCCTAATTTTGATCCTGAAGCCCAGAATCTCATTGCATCTGCCCCATATTGTTTCATAATTTCTTGAGGGTGGATGACATTTCCCTTGCTTTTGGACATCTTCTTTCCTTTTGGATCTAAAGCCCAACCAGAAATCATAACATCTTTGAAAGGTAGAGAATTGTTATGTATATGTGCACGAACAACAGTGTTAAACAACCAAAATGTAATTATGTCGTGAGCTTGTGGTCTTAATGACATTGGATAAAGTTTATCATAAATTTTCTTTCCTTTGTATCTTTCAACTGCTAAATTAGGTGTTAATGAAGAAGTTGCCCATGTGTCCATTATATCTTTTTCAGGAACAACTTGTTCTTTTGTGTAACCTTCTGGCAGATCTTTTAATGGGTCAACTGGTAGTTGAGATTCTTTAGCATAAATTGGTTTTCCTTCTTTGTCATACCACACTGGAAATGGCACGCCAGAAAATCTTTGTCTTGAAATGCACCAATCCCATTGCAAACCATTAATCCAATTATCGTAACGGTTTTTCATATGCTTTGGATACCAATTAAGTTCATTGCCTCTTTTTATGAAATCATCTTTAAGATCTAGATATTTTATGAACCATTGTTTCGAATGCATGAATTCCACTTCAGTGCCACATCTTTCGTGCGTGTTTACAGGATGTTTAATGGGTTTTTGATTAAGAAGAAGTTTTTTTTCCTTCATATCTTCAATTATTTTTTTTCTTGCTTCCTTAATTTTAAGACCTTCATAATTCCCTGCGAAGTTATTCATTTTTCCATCAGGAGTAAATGCAATTTTTATAGGTAAATCAAAAGCTTTTTGCCATTCCATATCTGTCTGATCACCAAATGTACAACACATAACAATCCCTGTCCCTTTCTCCATGTCTACTCGTTCATCTTCAAGTATAGGAACTTTAAAATCAAATAATGGAACTTTTGCTTCTTTTCCTTTTAATTTTATATACCTTTCATCTTTTGGGTGATAAAAAACAGCAACACAACTACACAATAATTCAGGTCTTGTTGTAGCGATAATAAGATCTTCATTATCTACTTTAAAAATTATATCGTTAAAAAATGATTCAAGTTCTATGTCTTCTACTTCAACCTGTGATAAGGCAGTAGCACAATTTGGACACCACATTACAGGTGCTTCTTTTTGATAAACTCGTTCTTTCTTAATTAGATCCAAGAAATATTTCTGTGAGATTTTTCTTGATTCATCTGAAATTGTAGTATAAAATATTTCCCAATCACAACTCATACCTATTCTTTTCCAATCTTTAAGATATTCTGGTCGTAATTCTTTTTCTAAAGTTTCTAAACAGAGTTTTGTAAATTCTTCTCTGTCCATTTTAGTTGCTTTAACTTTTTTTGTCTTTTCAATTAATCTTTCAGTTGCTAGTCCGTTATCATCTGTTCCGAAAGGATAGAATACATTAAAATTGTTCATACGCTTATAACGGGCAATTATATCTTGATGTGTGAAGCTGAAAGCATGTCCAATGTGCATTGCTCCGCTAACAGTTGGGGGAGGGGTGTCTATAGAAAAAATCTCTTTTTTAGAATCTTCATCAAACTTAAAAATTCCTTCTTTTATCCAGTATTCTTGCCATTTCTTTTCAGATTCTTCATGATTGAAATTTTTCGGTAATTCCATACGACTAAGACATTTTGGTGTTTATTTAAAGGTTTTGATTGTTTATTTTCTATATAGAAAGTAAATAATGATTTAAAGGATAGTGGATTCCGCTTTATCATGTCACTTCCATGGATTAAAAAATACGAACCCAAGAAGATTTCTGATATTAAGGGCCAGGATAATGCTATTGCTAAACTGAAGTCTTTTGTTTCAGATTATGGAAAAGGAAAAAAAGCCTGCTTATTATATGGGGAAACTGGAAATGGAAAAACTATTTCTGTTCATGCTTTAGCAAATGAATTAAATTTTGAAATAATTGAGGTAAATGCTTCTGATTTCAGGAACAAGGACAAGATTGATTCTGTTATTGGCAGTGCTATTAAACAGATGTCCTTATTTGCTAAATCAAAAATTATTTTGATTGATGAGATTGATGGATTGTCAGGAAATAAAGATAGGGGGGGAATTCAAGAGATAACAAAACTTCTTACAGATTGTACATTCCCCGTAATTATGACTGCAAACAACCCGTGGGAACAAAAATTTAATTCATTGAGAAGTAAATGTGAAATGATTGAATTTGTCCCTTTAGATAATAAGGATGTTTTTTCTGTATTAAAAAAAATATGTGATAATGAAAAAATAAGTTATTCTGAAGAAGTATTGAAGACATTTTCAAGGAGAGTTGGAAGCGATTTAAGAGCGGGAATAAATGATCTGCAGACATTGACAAATGACAAGAAGCTGACAAAAGATGTCCTGGATGAATTAAATGACAGGAATAAAACAGAAAAGATTACTTCTGCATTGATGAAAATATTTAAAACTACAGATGCCTCTGTTGCTTTAAGCGCTCTGGATAATGTAAATGAGGATATGGATAAGTGCATTTTGTGGATTGATGAGAATCTTCCTAAAGAATATACTATGCCAGAAGACTTATCGAGAGCATATGAAAAGTTGTCAAAAGCGGATATTTTTAATTCTAGAATTAGAAGAAGACAGTATTGGAGATTGCTGGTTTATGTAAATGCATTATTATCTGCAGGGATAGCTACTTCAAAAAATGAAAAATATAAACAATTTGTTGAATACGAGCCGACAAAACGTATATTAAAATTATGGCAAGCAAATATGAAATATCAAAAAAGAAAAGGTATTGCTGAAAAAATTGCTTTCTTGACACATTCTTCTAAAAAAGATGCTTTGAAAGATTCTCTTCCATTTATTAAAGTCATGATTGAAAGTGATAAAAAGCTTGGTGGTTTAATTTCTAAGGAATTAGATTTAAATGATGAAGAAATTGAATGGATGAAAAAATGATACTTAATTCTTGATTTTTTCCGAATAATTAGATTATTTTATAGAATTTTTCTGCTCATTCCAAAAAATCCACATATTATCTGGAACTTATCCGGATTTCTTTTGTGAAGTGATATTTAATTTGAAAAAATCTTACTTTTGATGGTAAAAAAATATGAATATTTTCTTATTGGAGCAACCTCCTTAATTATGGGTTGTGCTGTAAACAGATATTTTAATGAGAAAAGTACTGTAGAAACATTAGAGCAATATGATAATAAAGAAAAAGTTACAAGTCCGAAAGAAAAGCAAAGGATTTTTGTAGATGATTTATCTCAAGTTAATAGTGAAGACAGTGTTGATGATTTTTTAGAAGAAGAGATGCATGATCTAATTTCTAAAATCCCAAGTATAGAACATAAGACAGTAAGTGAAAAAAGAACGATTTCTAAAAGAAAAAATTCATCTTATTCATCTATAA
>CAZZGN010000055.1:0-8125 GCA_964654165.1 uncultured Methanosarcinales archaeon
TTCCCTGTGTGTATTATACTGCACTCTTGCAATACAATGCAAGTTCAACTATTATTAATAATATGTCATCAAGTAAAAAAATTGGGGAAAATCTAAGAAAACTGCGTTTGAAAAAGGATATGTCGCAAGGAGACCTTGCGACGGCTTTAAATGTGGATAGAGCGTACATCAGCAACATTGAAAATGGTCGGATGAACCCGACTCTTTCAACATTAGAAAAAATCGCTGGGGCATTGGGAATTTCAAGTAGTGAACTATTGAAATAATTTTAAAAAATATTTTAAGAAAATCACAAAAAATCAGCATATATTCTTTGTCAATTTACCCGCTGGCATTTTTTAGTAATGATCAAATCAGATGGCAGTGATATCCGTGTAACAAACAGTGCTGGCACGAAGTAGGTTGTGGATAATAGCGTTTGTGCGATATAATAAATTATGTATTTTAAATACATTTCGTTTTATATGATTTTATATGAATAAATTTTTAACAAGAATTAAATCTATTAAAATTAACAAGCATTTTTCCACGGTTGTTTTATCTGTAATTATTGTTTTTTGTTTTTATCAAGTGGTGTATGCGATAATGATTTTGACAGTCACTGATAGTTTTAACGATACTACAAAAATTGCATCTTCTATAAATGTGACTGTGGACACCGTAAATGGCAAAGTTTCTCTTTCTGCCGCATCCCCATGGCTCTGTGGTTCGGCTCTTTTTGACAGTCGAGACGCGAAAAGTTACACCACCGTCCTTATCGGTTCCCAATGTTGGATGCAACAGAACCTCAATGTGGGTACAATGGTAACGGGAGTCACTACACAAGGCGTAAGCACTACATCTATACAAAAGTATTGTTACAATAACACCGAAAGTAATTGCACCACAAACGGCGGTCTCTATCAGTGGAACCAAGCTATGGGAGGATCCACTACAGCAGGTGCTACTGGCATTTGTCCAGCTGGCTGGCACATTCCTACTCATGACGAGTTTACCCTTTTGGAGCGTACAACATGTACATCTGGTAGTTGCACGACAGATTTTCCGTATGATATCACCACCACTGGCTGGAAAGGTACCAACGAAGGCACAACTCTGAAAAATCCAGCCGGACTTTTCAGAGGCCTCCTTGCAGGCAACCGCAATACCGATGGGTCGTTCGACTATGTCGGTTCGCGCGTCTACTTCTGGCCTTCTCTCCAGAGTGGCGGCGAGGCATGGAGGCGCAGCTTGAATTCGGGCTACCCGCAGGTGTACCGTGGCACTTACGATAAGGCGGCCGGTTTCTCGGTGCGTTGCCTCAAGGACTTTTAATTCGACTATTTGCACCCTTTGACTATTTTTTCGCCCCAAAAAAATAATTATGGCTATCTATAATCAATTACCGGTTTATAAATGCAGTTACGATTTTTTGTTGGATTTGTTCGTCTTTACCAAGAACTTTGATAAGGAGTATAAATACACTCTTGGTGAGGATTTAAAAAAAGAGACAACTCAGATGATTGCGAATATTTATCGCGCAAATAGCAGTCAGTTGAAACGTCCGTTATTACAGTCTGCGAGAGAAAATCTGGAAGTGATTCGTTTGTATTTGCGTTTGATCAAAGATCTCAAACAAGTCAGTCTTGAGAAGTTTATAGTTTTAAATGAAAAAATAGAATCAATTTCCAAGCAATTATCTGCTTGGCAGAAAGCAAGTGCTTGAAATATTTAGGAAAATTTAAAATTGGCCAGAGCTATCTTCCGCTACGGCAAAGGTAGGAGCGCCATACCAGTTCAATAATCTTCTCGTGATGTTATTTGCGAGGAATATGTGCATATTAAAATTACGTTGATAATTCTAACGTGCACACTTTTATTTTTCGTTTAGGAAGATAGAAGTAATGAAATGATTATTTTTACGCCAGAGGCCTCCTTGCAGGCAACCGCAATACCGATGGGTCGTTCAACAATATCGGTTCGAACGTCAACTTCTGGTCTTCTCTCCAGAGTGGCGGCCTAGCATGGAGACGCAACTTGAATTCGGGCAACACGCAGGTGAACCGTAACACAAACGATAAGGCGAACGGTTTCTCGGTGCGTTGCCTTAAGGACTGGGTAATAAAAAAACATGGTATTCTTATTTAGAATCACCATGTTTTTTATGGATTATAAAAAAATTTTACATGATTTATTTAAAGCGTATTATGATGCTCGTAGACATAAACGCAGTTCTATGAGCGCGCTCGCTTTTGAAATAAAGTATGAAAGCAAACTTTTTCAACTTGGTCAGGAAATTATCAATGAAGCATATGTGATCGGACGAAGTATCTGCTTCATTTGTTTTAAACCATTAAAGAGGGAAATTTTTGCGGCTGATTTTCGTGACCGAATTATTCATCATTTGATTTACAATTATATTAACCCAATTTTTGAACCGTTATTTATTAATGATAGTTATAGTTGCAGAGTGGGTAAGGGGACATCGTATGGGATTAAAAGATTAAGTCATTTTATCAGATTATATTCTAAAAATTACACAAAGGAGTGCTATATCCTCAAGTTGGATATACAAGGATATTTTATGTTTATAGATAAGAATATTTTGTACAAGAAAATAGAAAACAAAATTAATAGAATTAACAGAAATAATATTGTTGATCAAATATGGCTATTAAATATTATTCATAAGGTCATATTTCATGATCCGACAAAGAATTGTATTATAAAAGGGAAAAAAGAAGATTGGAACGGATTACCAAAATCAAAAAGTCTGTTTGGTGCAGAGAGTGGTCGAGGTTTGCCTATTGGTAACCTCACGTCGCAACTTTTTGGAAACATATATCTCAACGAATTTGATCATTTTATTAAATGTACACTTAAGTGCGAGTATTACGGACGGTATGTGGATGATATGGTGATTGTTCATAATGACAAGGAATATTTGAAATCAATCATCCCTATTATTAGACAATATTTGCATGACGAACTTAATCTTACACTGCATCCAAAAAAGATTTACCTTCAGCATTATGCGAAAGGAGTATCTTTTTTGGGTGCTGTCTTGAAACCTTATCGTATGTATATTCGTAATGGCACAAAAGGCAATTTTTATTCTAAAATTTGTCACTGGAATCATCTTTTGATGGCTGAGGGGGATGTGGGTTTTTTAGAAAAATATGGAGGCGAATTCGTGGCGAGCATGAACTCGTATCTAGGATGTTTGGGTCAATACAATACATACAAACTTCGCCGAAAAATGTTAACAGAATATTTGTTTGTTGGTTTCAAAAAACTTATACACTGTGACACGGATTTTAGGAAAATTACGTTGATAAAATGTGATATTATTAAGGGTAAATGATTGGAAAATCGGGGATATTTTTTTTTAGAAAAATAATTATATACAGCTTTTTCAGCGTCCTAATTTTTATTCTTTCTTTTGTTTTGTTGTCTCCAAACAAAGCACTTGCTGAGACTTATTTAATGGGTGGCTCTATAATGTCCACCAATTTATTGCCTGCAAGTGGAGCGTCACTTATACAAAGTATGAGTTACGACGCTTCTTCAATACCTACTGGGACTGGAATAAAAATGCAGTTTAGTGGTGATAACGGCAACACATGGTTTGATGCAAGTGGTGTGAATGGCGGTTGGAGCGATCTTTCTGCCGGAGTGCACACTATAGAACTTTCCGGACTCGGTTGGAAGGGGCTTTATTTTCATTATAGAGTGTGGCTTGTTTCCGATGGGACGGATACTCCTGTGCTGGATGAGGTGAGTGTTTTGTTTCAGTCTTTTGATGGGACATATTATACGTACCCTACCGACGGCTCGTTGGTTTCAAATGATCTTTTAAACACAGCGTATGTTGCTGTGGGTAGTTTTGATTATACTATTTCTTCACTTCCGCCGAACACAGCGATGACAATTCAGTTTAGCCAAGATGCAAGTAGCTGGTATAGTTCGGCTGGTGTTTTGAATAATTCTAATAATTTATCGGCAGGGACGAATAATATTGACTTGTCTGCTCTCGGTTGGACTGGGCCACATTTTTATTATAAGGCAGTTTTTACGTCTAACGGAACATATACTCCGGTCATAGATTCCGTAAGTCTCAATTATAATGTTACAGAGCCATCTGCCCCCACGGGTTTGACTGTAACATCGGGAAATACGCAAATCTCATTATTTTGGACGGCGCCGACAAATGACGGTGGTTCGGCAATTGATGATTATGTCATTGATTACAAATTAACGAGCACTTCCACGTGGACAACTTTTGCTGATGGGCCCGGTGTTGGAACAACAGGTACGGTTACTGGTTTAACCAACGGATCATCTTATGATTTTCGAGTGTCAGCGGTAAACGATGTTGGTCAAGGTACGGCAAGTGCGACAGCTACCGCCACGCCAGCCACTGTCCCCGGAGCTCCAACGATTGGCACTGCAACTGGAGGAATTGCACAAGCTACAGTTACATTTACAGCTCCAGTTTCAGACGGCGGTTCTGCTATCACTGGCTACACAGTTACCTCTTCTGGTGGCGGAACTGATTCAAATGCCGGATCAACAAATCTTTCACATATTATGACGGGGCTTACCAACGGAACCGCATATACTTTTACAGTTACAGCAACTAACGCCATTGGCACCAGTCCACCATCAACTGTGTCAAATTCCGTAACGCCGGCCACAACGCCTGATGCCTCAACTGCTTTATCTGCAACTGCGGGGAATGCACAAGTTGCTTTGACGTGGTCTGCGCCAGTTTGGAATGGTGGAAGCGTGATTACTGATTATGTAATTGAATACAAATTAGATTCAGATAGTTCTTGGACAATTTTTTCTGATGCAGTTTCTACAGCAACTTCAACAACTGTCATCGGACTTATAAACGGTTCACTTTATAATTTTCGCGTTAGCACTGTAAATGCAGTTGGCCCAGGAAGTGCCAGTACTCCAGCAAACAGCACACCTGTTACGATTCCGGGAGCACCTCTATCTCTGCTTGCCGTCAAAGGTGATACTCAAGCAACCATATCATTTTCTCCACCAAATTCAGACGGTGGCTCGGCAATTCTTGATTATACAGTGACAGCCAGTGACAACATTCATTTTGGCACGGGCACCAGTTCTCCAATTATTGTTACGGGTTTAACTAATGGCACAGCATATATTTTTACTGTCACGGCGCGGAACGCAGTTGGAACAGGGCCGGCTTCGGTAGTTTCTAACTCAGTAACGCCTGCCACTGTGCCTGGTGCACCAACAATGGATATGCCGGTTGCTAGTAATGGACAAGTGGCACTTTCTTGGACGGCACCAGCATCGGATGGTTTTGACGCTATCACGGACTATGTAGTTGATTATTTAGACCCAATTTCTGGCTGGACAACTTTTGCTGATGGAACTAGTCCAAATACTGGAGCAACTGTTACAGGGTTGACCAACGGCGTGTCATATTATTTTAGGGTCAGCGCAAGAAACTCCATGGGTACTGGAGCTGTTAGCAATATAGTAAGCGCAACACCAATTACAGTTCCGGGTGCGCCAACTATTAATTTAGTAACAGCTGGAAATACTCAGGTTATTGTTAATTTTACGGCACCGGCTGACAACGGTGGGTCACCAATCACCGGCTACACAGTCACTTCAAGCCCCGACGGACATACAGGAACAGGAACTGCTTCGCCAATTACCGTGACAGGCCTTTCAAATGGTACTTCATACACATTTACGGTAATTGCCACAAACGCGGCTGGTTCGGGTCCAGCTTCAGTTGCTTCAAATTCTGTGATTCCTATAACTGTGCCGAGCCAGCCAACAGCGGTGTCTGCTGTCGCTGGAAATATGCAAGCCACTGTTACTTTTATGGCGCCAAATTCGAATGGCGGATCTCCAATTACCGGCTACACAGTTACTTCTATACCGAGCGGTGGAACTGATTCAAATGCTGGGTCAACAAATCTTTCCCATATTGTGACAGGGCTTACAAAAGGTGGAACATATACTTTTACTGTTATAGCCACAAACACTGCGGGCCCAAGTTTGCCATCTTTAGAATCAGGTTCAATAACACTACCAACTGAACCAAGCGTGCCGATAAACCTGGCGGGGGTAGTTTTGGGTAGTAGTATAGGACTTACTTGGAGTGCACCTACCACCGATGGCGGCTCTTCAATAACCGACTATGTTATTGAATACCAGCTCTCAACAGGAGGCTCGTGGGCGCCATTTAATGATGGTGTTAATCCAAATACTGGAGCAACAGTAACTAATTTATCTAATGGAACTTCCTATGATTTTAGAGTAAAAGCTAAAAATATTATTGGCGAGAGCTTAGCAAGCGCTATTGTTTCGGCAACACCCGGTGAACCGGCCCATGTCGGTGTAAGAGAATTTTCTAATTTAATTGTGCCAGAAATTGTGACGGTGTTTCGTATTACCAATGAAGGTTTAACAGAATATGAATATCAATACACTTGGTGTGTTACTGACTCAGCCGATAATCTTTGTGGTGGCGGAAATGATATTTTTAGCGCCTCCGACGCCAAGTTAATTGCCTCACATGCAGACTTTGATAAAATTGCAACCTCAACAGTACCCGTTCCCGGAAATTATTTTTTCCATGCCAGTGTAATATATGGTTCCAAAACATCTTATACCTACCAATCATTTACGGCGGTGGCTAGTTTTCCTGATGCACCAACAATTGGAATTGCTGTTGGTGGAAATGCACAGGCGTCAGTATCATTTATCGCGCCGGTTTCCGCACATGGTTCACCAATTACAAATTACACAGTCACTTCAAACCCTGGAGGAATTACTGGCACTGGTACATCTTCGCCAATTATAGTTAATAATTTAACAAATGGTACTGCATATAATTTTACAATAACTGCGACAAACGGTGTCGGCACAAGTCCGGCTTCTAATATTTCTAATTCTGTGATACCTGTTGGTCCGCCTGACCCTCCAACCGATTTATTAGTAACCGCCGGAGATGCGCAAGTAGCACTTTCTTGGACGGCACCATCGAGGAATGGAGGTGTCGCTATTACTGATTATGTTGTGGAGTATAAACAAACATCAGAATCTGAGTGGTTTATGTTTGCCGATGGGACTTCAGCATTAACAATCGCAACAGTTTCCGGATTACCTAACGGCATAAGTCATGATTTTCGCGTCAGGGCAGTAAATACTGCCGGTAATAGTAATCCAAGTTCTTCCGCCATTATTTCGCCGATCGCTCCAACAGTAACTCCACCAGTCAATACTGGTGGTAGTGGAAGTAGTGGTGGTGGCTTCTGGCACTCAGTAATAAATATTATTCCAACGATTACTAATACTCTAGTGCAAGAAACAACTCCGACACCAACTCCTACAGAGAAAGATACAACGACAGTAATCAAAACCACGATACCTAAAATATCAGAAACAGATGCTGGCAAAATAAATCCAACTGCAACGACCGGCACCACAACTGTCGAATCTGAACAAATTCCATCCAAAAACATCAATCAATTAAATCCGGAAACAACAACTCCGCAATCTTCTCCACGCTCTGCAAGCAGAAGTTGGTTCTGGATCATTATCTCTACTTCAGGATTATTTATTAGTGTCTTCATACTCTTCCTGATTCGCTATTTCAAAAACAAATAAATTAATATATAATTAAAACATATGGCAGTTCAAACTAAAACAGTGAAATCGATTATTCCAGCAACGACGCAAGCGTCTGAAAGTATTCCAAAGGTTCTTACTATTATTGTAACTGACAGCGAAAGTGTCTTAGTGTCTGGCGCCCGTGTCACCATGCAACCGTCTGGAGCGACGGGGCTCACCGATAACTCCGGTCAAATTCAATTTCAAATTGGTAGTGCTTCAAAATATGATGTGACTGTAACTCTCGGCAAAGATACTGTAACTGTGCCGTATTATGTTACGGCCGGTGGCGCCACAAAACTGATGGTTAATGTCACCTATGTTAAAAAAGCTGAAGCACTAATTGCCCAAGGACAGCAAGGTCGGATAGGTCAGCACGCGGGGGTGATTCTTGGTGTAGGGTTTGGAGTAATTGTTGTTGTAATAATTTTATGGGTTTTGATACGAAAGCGTAGATAGTATCTTGAATTTGTATTTT
>CAZZGN010000056.1:0-7943 GCA_964654165.1 uncultured Methanosarcinales archaeon
ACTAACATTATATACCAAAAACTATATAACTCTTTCGGTTTTAGACGCTCTGAACCCAAAATTCTTAGACGACAACGCTTAAGATATAAAAAGAAACCCTCCTTTCGGAGAGCCCTAAATATTAGAATAATCCTTAAAATCAGTTTGATAACATTTCCTGCTCACAATCTCCCATTTTTCTGCTACTTTCATTGTATATTCTCCACTAAGTCCTATACTACCATAATCTCTATTTATGTCTTTTTTAAATCTTAATACCATACCCTCTACAACATAAAAAGTCTGAACATCTCTTCGAATAACTCCTTCACCATCAGTAATTATATCTCTTCTTTTTATCGGAAACGATTCACAATAAAAGTAATTCACATTTTGCCCGACCTTTGAACCTTTATCACAAGGTAAAGCCCCATTACCCATAATAGTAGTATAAAAATTAATAATTTGTTTATTTTCATCCTTAATGACATGATATTTGTAATTATTACTTAACTCGTTATCATTTAATAAAAATAAATCATAATCAAATTTGAATTCCTTCGTTATTTCATCACATACTTTTGGAACTTCATTCTTTGTGGATGTTTTTACCTCTTCATTAATATCAGCAATTCCTTCCTCAATATATTCGCATCCTGATACAAATACTAACATCAACATTATCCCGATTATTATTATTTTTTTCATTTTTCTTCATATTCTATATCTAACACCATATTCCAAAACATCCCCAATAATCCCCAACAACGAGGATAACCTAATTTTTTCATTATTCTCATTTGCCAATAAATGTATATTATAATATAAATGAAAAAGAAAGGGTATATCAGAACAGATATGAATGCAATTGCAAAAATCCACAGGTTAGAGTCAGCCATTTCACATATAGTGTATCCTGCAAAAAAAGGTATCCAGAGAAGCCATGTATTCTTTAATTCCATTTTTTTGGCAACTTTTATTGTTTTAATTGTTACAACAATATACAACCAGATAAAGAGTATAACAAGTAAACTTGGTAATATAATATCATAAAGCAAGTCTGACATATCTCTCCCCCTATCTTAACAGGGTATATCTAATCTTTATAAATTTAACTCAATTTTGGAAATAGAATTGTTGAGGTATCAACTATAACTTTTATAAATAAAGTTATCAATTACATCTTTTGAACTACTAAAACAAGTACAATTCCATGTTCTAAACTCTATTTCTCTTTCCCCTGGTATGATGGAATAATAAAAATCATCACCCTCATCAGCATATTCAAAACATCTTTCATTACACTTAGCGTCCATCCTATCAAATGCAGGATATTCAACAGCAACATAAATTACTGAACAAGCAATAAAAATATAATATAAAAGTACTGGTATTGTGATAATCATAGAAATAAATGAGAATGAATAATAATATCCTTTTTCTCTACGATATTTCTTAAATCTATCAATTTGGGAAACAAATGCCACTACCAACAAAACAGCCCCTATTAATAAAGCAAAGTCACTGCCTCCATATTGTGCTTGAGAAATGGGAAGTAAAACTCCAAGCCAAAATACCCATTTTAATGTTTTAAGTTGTTTGTTTTTAGGTATTCCCATTAGAAATAATTATGTATAGATATTATTTAAACCTTACCAGATTTTTGCCTTCTAGTGTAGGATAAGGGGCTTATATTTTTATAAAAACCAAAAGATTAGAGCGAGTATTACCCAAACTAAGAATACAATTATACTCCAAAATAATAAAGGAGCTTTACGATATATTTCTTTAGGCATCTCTTTCAATGCAATTTTAATATCTTCCCACATTTTTATTTCAATTATGGTAAGTAGAAACCTTAATAAATAACTTCTGTTTAGCTGTATTCTATAAAAAAATGACCTATTTTACCTGTTTCTCAGAACAATATCTTTATATATCATGAGTAATAGCTTGAGAATTAATGATAATAGAGGTTATCATACATAATGCTTGTGGGAAGATATCGCATTTTGGTATTAATCCCGGCCGGCGCATGTCAATCATGTGACAGTTTCTAAATACCACTTAGACTTTATATACAATAACTATATAAACCATAAATTCAAGCAACCAATATAAAATGCAGTTTTTGTCGCAAAGTGACCTTAACTAGCGTATTGAATAGAAAAGAATGAGGAACAAAAAAAATGGGACAAGGTAATGACAGACGTGGAGGCCAAGGAGGCTTCAATAGAGGCAATAGTAGAGGAGGCAGCCGTGATGGCAGTGGTTTTAGAGGTAATAGTGGCGGAGGCTTCAATAGAGGGGGCAGCCGTGATGGCGGTGGTTTTGACAGAGGTCCAAGGGAAATGCATAAAGCAACTTGTGCAGAATGTAATAAAGAATGTGAAGTCCCTTTTAAACCAACAGGGGACAAACCGGTATATTGCAGAGAGTGTTTTCAGAAACACAGATATTAATTTCACATAGGAAATTGATTATTTGCTGCCTACTAATTTCTTGAGTGAAGTGAGGATGGATTTTTTGGGCTCCACCTTAACTTCTACTTTTGGTTTATTGTAGTAAGGTTTTCGTGCCTTATTCGGATCGAAAATGAACCAGTCACTTTTAGTTATAGGATGAAAATAATCCACTTCCTCTCTAAGAATTCTTGCAGTTGTCTGTTCCACTGCCGCAATCTCAACCCTGACACCTTCTGATTTTAAATGTCTTACAAGCTCTACATAATCACTGTCTCCTGACATTATGATTATTGTATCGACTTTTGAAGCTAATTGTGTTGCTTTAATAGATAAAGGTATATCTGCAGATTTATGACAAGGCACAACAGAACCATAATAATTTGTATAAAGTCTTTCTGCCAATTTTGTAGAGATATTTTTTCCTTCCCTGAAATATATTAATCTATTCAAACCCCTCCCATTCAGCAATTTGGGGATTAATGTGTCGAAATTAATCATCGCATCCTTGTTGACTTCTTGTATGCTCCTTTCTATGTTGTTTCCGTCACATAATATCGCAACAGATTGGTTGATTACTGTTTCTTTTGCCATACACTGAAAGAATAATCACTTGTTTATAAGATTTGCTATCTCTTCATGCCACTACTGGAAAATAAGCCCATATAACAATCAACATATCGCAAAATTTAAATACCAAAAATGAAAACACAAAAACCATGGCAAAAAAAGTTAAAATCAAGAAACAAAGAGATACAACAAAAATTGAGGAAAGAGCGAAGAGTGTAGCTAATATACAGCCTCCAGATGCCAATCCCCATAAGAAAGAAAATGAGAACAATATAGATCATTATTTCCGTTTCGGAAGGGCAAAGGGTGGGGGAAAGAAATTCAAATCTATTAAGGATGAAAGCCGCCATAAGAACAAATAATAATATGGAGATCTCGGAGCGTCATTAGAAGAGGCATTCAATTTAAGGAGAATTATCTCCATTAAGCCTTAACAAATTCTTTTGCCATATCTTAAGAGATTTATTATTTCCATTAGCAACTACGTCCTGCATCTGCTCTTTATTCATTATCATATGCGGTTTAATATTTATTTTTTTTGCCACCTTATCCCTCATCTCAATCAAAATTTCAAGATGTCTTCTTTGAGAAATGGAAAATCTCTTTCCTTTGGGTTTCTGTGGCATAGGCAAAGTTTCCTTTATACTTTTTTTCACTTCAAAGAAGAATTTTTCAGCATTTGCCTTAACAATTGGATGCACTTGCTTTAAGGATTTCCACACACCAATAGTTTTTGGTGGTTCTATTGCCAGTTCAACAAGTTTCTTAGAATTTATTATATAATGAACAGGTCTGTCAACTTTTTTCGCAAGATTGTCTCTAAGAACATATAATCTTTTTAATATTGCTCGTTCCCCATTAGTCATATTTTTTAATCCCTTTAAAGAAAACACATCATTCTTCCTATGGGAAAACTTTCTTTTTTCGATAGCATGCATCTCTTCTTCAATCCAAGAAAATCTGTTTTTTTCTTTCAATTCCTTAACAAGAACTTCATATAAATTCACTAAATAAGTTGTATCGTTAATTGCATATGAAAGCATTTCTTTTGACAAAGGTCGCTTTGTCCAGTCAGCTTTTTGAAATCTCTTCTCTTTTTTCACATTAAAATAATTATTTAATATAGAACCCAGACCAATCTCTTCTTTTCCCAATAATACTGCTGCTATTTCTGTATCAAACACATTTCTTGGTCTACAGCCAAATTGATAATTAAGTATCTCAAAATCAAAATTCACATCATGGAAAATCTTTAATATTTGCGTATTTTCTAACATCTCTTTAACAGGAGAAAAATCATCAATGCTTATAATATCCACTATCCAATGTTTTTCTCTTGAGGAGATTTGCACTAAAGCTATCTGGACATCATAATGATGTAAATTGTTTTCACATTCAATATCAATGCCCAATATATCAGAACGAGACCACTCCTCATATGCCTTCACAAGTTCAGTCTGCGTCTCTACATACACATAATTTCCATTTAGCTTCATCTGTGGCTAACTCAAAGTGTGCTTATATATATTGTTTTTCATTGAAAAAAAGGTTTTGTTACTTAATTCTAAAGAAATTTGATAATCTCATCAAATCTTTCTATTTTGAAATCCGCCATAACAACCTTTCCCCTGCCTAGATAGCCGTATCTTGCAAAGCATGTTTTCATGCCTAATCTCTTTGCCCCTAAGATGTCCTTATCTGGCCAATCTCCAATATGAATAGCTTCTTTTGGTTCAACTCCAAGCATTTTAAGAGCTTTTTTGAAGGGAAATGGGGAGGGTTTCATTTTTCCAGTATCTTCTATACCAACAACAACATCGAAAAAATCTACAATACCCATTGCATCCAGTCTTTGAAATGCTTTCAATCTCGGTGCATCTGTAACGATGGCCAATTTTAACCCTTTCTCTTTTAATTTTTTCAGTACAGGTTTAACATTAGGAAATGGTTTCAAATATTTTAATTTTGTAAGTGTATGTGCATTAATTGCCGCAGCTAATATTCTTTCATCATGTATATCATGTTTTTTCAAGAAATCCTGGAATGCGTGATTGCCTTCTATATCTTTTATATATTCCTCAAAAAGCTCCTTTTCTGCTTTCCTAACCTTCATATTTAATCCAGCCTTAACCATTGCTTTTGCTGCGGCATTTGAAGAAGCTTTCTTCATTTTCATGAAATCTATTAAAGTATTATCCAAATCAAATGTTATTGCTTTTATCATAATTATACAGAAAATACAGTAATATTTAAATGTAATCAATTAACCTTCCTACTATGGCAAAATTTTGGGCACAAGTAAACTCTGTTATTGATGACGCAGATATTCTCTTATTATTATTAGATGCACGTATGGTAAAAGAAACAAGAAACAGAGAAATAGAAGATAAAGTCAAAGAAAAAAATAAATCTTTAGTTTATGTAGTCACAAAATGTGATATCGCAGATAAGGAATCATTTTATAAGTACAAACAGAGATTGAAACCTAGTGTGTTCACATCAACAAAAGATTATCAGGGTTTAAGGGATTTGAGAGAACTTATCCACATCATTGGAGATAAAAGAAAGATTGAAGGCAAGATAAAAGTAGGTGTTTTGGGATATCCAAATGTAGGGAAATCTTCTTTGATAAATGCACTCAAAGGAAGAAAATCCGCCCCTACAAGCGCCCTAAGCGGTTACACGAAAGGTATACAGAAAATAAAGACAGGAAGTAGAATAATCCTGCTCGACACTCCAGGAGTTATTCCAGGAAAAGAAAGGGATGAAATGAAACATGCTATGATTGGTACAATTGACTTTACAAAAGCCAAAGAACCAGAATTAGTTGTTTTCGAATTGATGGAGAGAGTTCCCGGTAAAATTGAAAAGTTCTATAATGTTCAAGGAGAAGACTTTGAAGTAATTTTGGAAGACATTGCAATTAAGAAAAAAATAATGAAAAAAGGTAACATTCCAGACACATCAAGAATGGCTAGAATGATTCTCACTCAATGGCAAAAAGGCTTGCTCAAATGATAATTACATTAGATATTGACGACGTTCTTATGGACACTTAGATGATAGAAAAGCTTAAATAAGCTATTTCATTCAGCTCCGATAAGGTGGTAGAACTACTAGATAAAATTAAGAAAAAAATCGTTCCGGATGAAGATATCTCTAAAGAGATAAAGAAAAAACTCGATAAAATTAATTTACTTCTTAAAAAAATAAAAGCGAAAGCTGTGTTAGGTGGAAGTTTTGCAAAAAACACGTATTTAAAAAACGATTTTGATGTGGATATTTTTGTCAAATTTGATAAAAAATATGCTGATAAAGATATCTCAAACATATTAGAAAAAGCAATAAAATCATTAAAACCTGAAAAAGTTCATGGATCAAGAGATTACTTTCAAATAAATGGAAAAATTTCATACGAAATTGTTCCTGTCTTGGATGTCACAGATATAAAAGATGCAAGGAATGTAACAGATATGTCTCCTTTACATGTAGACTGGGTTAAGAAAAACCTGAAAAAAGATCAAAATAATGAGATTCGTCTGGCAAAGTTATTTTGCAAGGCAAATAATATTTATGGTGCTGAAAGTTATATACAAGGAATTTCCGGACATGTACTTGATATCTTAATAATAAAATATGGCTCTTTCATTAAATTCCTTGAAGCAGCAACAAAATGGAAAGAAAAGGAAGTTATAGATTTTTACAACTTCTATAAAGGAACTGCATTAAAAGATTTGAATAAATCAAAAATACAATCACCAATCATAGTAATTGATCCAATATCACCAGATAGAAATGCTGCTGCAGCTTTAGGCAGAGAAAAATTTCTATTATTAAAGAAAGCAGCGAGAGACTTTCTTGAAACCCCATCGGAAGATAGTTTTAAAAGAGAGATTATGACGAAAAATATTCTTCTTACAAAAAAAGCGAAAAACAAACTTTTAATTTTTAAAGTTACCGCAAAAGAAGGGAAAAAAGATGTTGTGGGAAGCAAATTACTAAAAACTTTCAACTACATAAATAATAAATTCATAAACAATAGTTTCACCATCATAGATTCCGGATGGGAATGGGAAGGTAAATCAATGTTTTGGTATATTGCTAAATATGAAATGCTTGAGAAAGAATTTTTGAGAGTGGGTCCTCCATTAAAACAAACATATCATGTTGAGCTTTTCAAAAGCAAACATAAAGAAACTATACAAAAAGAAGACAGAATATTTGCAAAAGTGAAAAGAAAATACAGAAAGATAGAGAAATTAGCTGAAGAATTATTGAAAAGCGACAGCGTTCTTGAGAAAGTAAAAAAAATCGAATTAGAAATTGTTAAATGATTATTTTCTATCGTAAATTGAGATTAGCAACACAGAAAATATTCCAACTACAATAAAAAGGCCTATCAATAAGATTTGCCATATTGACAATTCTGGAATCAGCACAATTAACTTTTTCACAGGCACACTTAATGCCCCTATAACCAAACCAAGTAAAAGAAGAAGTGTCTTGTTTTTATGTAATTTAAAAAGATAATTAATGATTTTGGATATAACTAAAGCACCGGCAACAGCACCAATTAAAAACACAAAAATAGTCATCAAATCGAAATTTTTCAACGCCCCTATCATATACTCATACAAACCCATAATCAGCAAAATAAACGCTCCAGAAATTCCAGGCAAAAACATAGCACTTACTGCAAAAAAGCCTCCAAGAAGGATATAAAATATATTTGGAGATGCGTCCATTGGAACGATAAATGCAAACGACAAACCAACTACAAATCCAATTGCTGCAAAACTGACATCATTCAAAGTGTATTTTTTTATGCTTTTACTAATAATTCTTGATGAAGCTAATATCAAACCTATAAAAAAAGCTATTGTATATGTAAAATAATTCTCAAGTAAATAATGCATCGCTCTTGATCCAATC